>NZ_JBHVQU010000032.1:0-35223 GCF_042886655.1 Peribacillus sp. NPDC058002
ACTTAGATGAACTAAAAAAATATATATCTACTTTTTCAAAAGCTAACATTATTAATATGGGTACTATTGTTTTTACCCCATATATTATTGCACTTTTAATTACTAATTTTATTTTAGATTTAAAAAAAACCAAATCAAAAAATAGAGCTTCTAAATTTTTTGAAGAGTACATCGAATTAGACGATGCATCAAAAGATCGTGATATTATGGCTAAAAAATATTTTTACTATTCAGGGGATAAGAATTTATGGAGAGCATATAAAAAGCTTAATAAAAAAATACATTCTAAAAGCGAGTAGTCTTCTTTTCTAAGATTACTCGTTTCTCTAAATATAACCCTGTTTTATGAATCACATTAATTAAAGTTTAAATAAGTTAAACTTTAAAATATTCTAACCCCATATTGACCAAAAAAAATAGTTATATGAAATCTTTTATTTATGTGCATTTTCAATATTCTAAGATATAGCTGTTAAATCAAGATTAAAAGGAGTTTTAGAGTTTATGTGCAGCAGTATTTTATAGAGATAAATCCTGATCCGTTGCAATGATGACATCCTTGACATCCTTGCGGTTCAATTGTGTTTTAACCGATTGAAATTGTTTGCCTGATTGCTTGATGACGACCAATTTCAAAGTAGGCGGCAACATGGGCAGGTCCTCAAGGCGCCACGTTTTATATTTTTCATCATAAGATTCCGGATCTGCATGGGTGACCAAATGACCTAGTGCCCAAGTGACGATATACTGTTCGCCTTCAAAAAAGCCATTACCCTTTTTCCCGCAATTCAGCACTTTAGCTATATCTCTTCCGACCGAAGGTTTCTCGGCCAGTACGACTGTTTTACTCATAATAACATCCTTTCGCTTTTAAACTGATTCCTCTATTATCTCATATAATTTATGACAGGGCGATAATGCACAGCATGGCATTGATAAACAGATCGAACAGGGCTCCCCGCACCCACATATATGTAAATTAATAGATTAGATAGCAATCCCGTGCAGATTTTAGTATGATGAAACGTAGGGATTTTTTCAAATTAATTGGGAGGTTCAATATAAAATGAGCTTACTTTCTATAGATAAATTAGCACACAGCTTTGGCGACCGTACCTTATTCAAGGATGTATCCTTCCGCCTGATGGCCGGTGAACATGTAGGCCTGGTAGGGGCGAATGGTGTCGGGAAGTCAACGATGATGAATATCATTACAGGACAACTCATCCATGATGATGGCCGGGTGGAATGGACACCTGGTGTCGAATATGGCTATCTTGATCAACATACGATACTTTCTAAAGGTAAATCCATTCGCGATGTCTTAAGGGATGCATACTTACCTTTATTCGAGCAGGAAAAGGCACTGAATGAAGTTACGGAAAAAATGGGTACGGCCACTCCCGAAGAACTGGAAGAACTCTTGGAACAAATGGGTGAAATCCAGGACAAGCTGGAAGCCGGCGGTTTTTACAATCTCGATATTAAAATTGAAGAAGCGGCACGCGGTTTAGGTTTGGATGCAATCGGGTTGGACCGTGATGTCTCTGCCCTAAGCGGCGGACAACGGACAAAGGTATTATTGGCGAAGTTACTATTGGAACAACCGCAAGTCCTGCTGCTCGACGAGCCAACCAACTACTTGGATGTGGAGCATATCCGCTGGCTGAGCAGCTACTTAAAGGAATATCCACATGCATTTCTATTGATTTCGCATGATACCGAGTTCATGAACGGCGTCGTCGACGTCATCTTCCATCTTGAATTTTCTAAACTGACCCGTTACACGGCAACTTATGAAAAATTCCTTGAGCTGGCAGAATTGAATAAAAACCAACATATTAACGCTTATGAAAAACAGCGCGAATTCATTAAAAAGCAGGAAGATTTCATTGCAAAAAATAAAGCGCGCTATTCAACGACCGGCCGGGCAAAGAGCCGTCAAAAGCAATTGAATCGCATGGAACGCATCGATCGTCCAGAAACTGCAATGAAACCTACCTTCGACTTTAAAGAATCACGTGCGAGCAGCCGTTATGTCTTTGAAGGTGAAGATCTGGAAATCGGATATGACCGCCCATTGCTTCCAAAGCTATCCATGACCATCGAACGGGGAGAAAAAATTGCCGTGGTCGGCTGTAACGGGGTTGGTAAATCCACTCTTTTAAAAACGATTTTGGGTAAAATTGATCCTCTAGGCGGTAAAAGATCACTTGGGGACTTCCTTTTTTCTTCTTATTTTGAACAGGAAGTGAAAGCAGGCGATACGACGCCGATCGATGAAGTATGGAATGCATTCCCGCATCTGGACCAACCGCAAGTACGTGCGATCCTTGCCCGTGTCGGTTTGAAAAACGAGCATATTACACGTCCGATGAGCCATTTAAGCGGTGGGGAACAAGCAAAAGTGCGCCTATGTAAACTCATGCTTACCGAAAGCAATTGGCTGTTATTCGATGAACCGACCAACCATTTGGATGTCGTTGCAAAAGAAGAACTGAAACGTGCAATGAAAGAGTATAAAGGAACGATTGTCCTCGTATGCCATGAACCTGAATTCTATGAAGATTGGGTAACCAAGGTATGGGATGTAGAGGAATGGTCGGCCCAAAATTAATTTTTCAGGGGATGTCGCAGAAGCGGCATCCCCTTTATTATGAAATAAATAAAAAGCTGACTGAAAAGGCTCCTTCAGTCAGCTTTCATTTCCTCAATATGCAGCTTAAACTCGTTCCGCCACCAAGGTAAATGTTTTCGGAAGCCCAATATCATGGACTTTATGATTCGGTTCTTCCTCGAGCACTTTAATAACAAGCCCTGATTGACCTATTGACGTTATCAGTTCCCCGATTGTCCATTTACGCTGAACAACTCTTGAAAGGCTCCTTTTTTCCTCATCCGGCATATGCTTCGAAAAAGCGACCTCATTGTTTTCGATTGCCGGGGCGAAATAGTTGCCTGTTATTTTATGTTTTTTACCATTTGAAGTAATGAGCTTTGTGGAAATCGGGTGAAATTCATGCAGGACGAATCGGCCTCCAGGTTTCAGCATCTTTTTAATTTTTTCAAATAAAGGCTGCAGATCTATTAAGTAGTGAAGTACACCGAGCTCCATTAAAACCAAATCCTGATTCCCTGATTCATGCTCGGATGATAATGAAAGGACATCCGAAACGATATACTCGATGGAGACATTGGCCCCACTGGCCAGCTCATTTGCAAACATTGCATTTTCCTGGGAAAAGTCAACTACTTTCACTTCAGCTCCCAATATGGCGAGGGCAACTGCTTTAACACCGTTCGATCCCATCAAATGAGTGATTTTTTTACCGGATGTTCCTCCCATATATTTATAAAAAGGGTGCAGTCTCCATTTTGGGTTTTGCTTGATTTTCGATGCCAATTCAACGGGATCTCCATAACGATTGACCAGCGCTAAATAATTATTCTGGTTCCACGCCTGTTCATTTTCCGCTGTGAACCCCTTCTGCTCGGCAGATAAGTAAGCATGGATCTCGGAACTGCACTTTCTCATTTCTTCGTCGTATAGATAACTGTATAACGACCTGCACCAAACCTCCATATCCCCCATCTTGATGGATAAACGATAAGGGTCCGTTTTAATGGTCGTGTTAAACCGGCAGCGCACAGCGGCAGAAATCCCCTCGACATCCATTAGAAAGGAGGCAGTCTCAGGGCTTCTTTCAGGCTTTGTTGGTGCGTATTCGGAAAAAAGATCTACTGCCTCATTAAAGACATCCCATTGTACATCAATATTGATTTTCTTATACTCACCGATGTCCACTCCTTGCACGAACAGAGCGGATCGACCTGTATATTGGTATGGGATGTTAGCTTGATCCAACATGTTCGCCATTAATGTGATTGAATGATAATAACTTGCCTTCATATGAACCTCCTAAACATCAAAAGAACATGACACTTATTCTTCTATAGCAAATTTCAAACCGGTGCTCGTAATGGCAATCAGTTCTTCATCATGGCGGTCTATGCCATAAACGAGTAATGTAACGAGCATATATATCGCTCTGAACCGGGCTAAACTCTCTGTTTCCTTTTCGATTTCACCATAGATATCAAAAAAAACCTTGCGCACCTCTTTGGGGAAATAACTGTATAAAAAGGAGAAATCAATGGCTGGATTCCCGACATGAACATCTCCCCAATCAATGATACCCGCGAGAACGCCTTCGTCATCAAGTAAAACGTTCCGGATATGAATGTCTCCGTGAACGAGTGAAACTGGATGCTGAACATCCCATTCACCCAAGGTTTCAACAAAATCCTTAACCGCATGCGCCTGTTCAAAGAATCCTAGCTTTAATAGATTCGAGACACTTTCCATTAGCGATTTCTTACGATAGGATACGTCAAGCCTCATCATTCCATCAGGCTGCACACCTAAACGCATAGCCTTTTCCACAGGGAAACTGTGAAGAGCCTTCAAAAAATGGGCAAACCTTTTTGCCGATTCGGCCTTATTCGCCACTGATCCTTCTACAGGCAAGTGTCCCTTTACCATTTTATAACCGGTAAAAGGATACGGATACAGTGTACTTGGTTTCCCAAAAAAGATCGGTTCAGGGATAGCAAGCGGAAAAGTGCCTGCAATGGAAGGCAAAAGCTGGTTTTCCACCTGAATCAACGTAACTGCAATAGGGCGGCGGGGAAAACGGAATACAAATTGCCCATTGATTTGTATGACCGTGTTATCGAAACCCTCCCCAAGTTGCTTGATCTCTTTCAACTCGATTTCCGGAAACTGCATCATGATCAATTTCCCCGCTAGCTCCAGCGAAACCGGATATTCTGCCAACCAAGGCTTTTCCACTCCCGTCTCCCCCTTTTACCGGTTTCTCCCTCTATTTGGGCTGCTGCCAGATCCACCTCTAAGATTACTTGGCCCTTGTCTACGGCTGTCTCTTTGATCTCCTCGTGGATTGTCACGCCTTGGACCACGGCTGTCTTCCGACCGGCCACCCCGCGGATTCTCTCGCTTTGGTCCTCGGCTGTTTTCCATCCGGCCTCCCCGTGTATCCTCACGTCTAGGTCCTCGGCCGTTTTCCACCCGGCCTCCCCGTGTATCCTCACGTCTAGGTCCTCGGCCGTTTTCCACCCGGCCTCCCCGTGTATCCTCACGCTTTGGTCCGCGGCCGTTTTCCATCCGTCCTCCCCGTGGTTTCTCCCTCTCGATTTCACGATTGTCCGCTTGATTTGCAGAACGGTGACTGCCTCGATTCGGTCCTCTCGTATCTATCCGTTCCCGGTGTTTCCTTCCCCCTCCCGAACGCGGGCGGCGGGTACCTTCATCAGAAGAGTCTTCATAGCGTTTCCTCTTTTGCCTCACCTCATCGGGTTGGAACATTTTCACTCCTTCAATCGTCCTTCTTTCAATTTTCATGGAGATCCCTTTTTCAATCTCGCTTAAAAGCTGTAAATCCTTCGTTGCTATGAAAGTTACAGCCAAGCCATTCTCACCCGCTCGGCCTGTCCGGCCAATTCGGTGGATGTAACTTTCTGCATCCTCGGGAACATCGTAATTAAAAACATGTGTCACACCTTCCACATCGAGTCCTCGTGCAGCAACGTCCGTTGCCACTAAATATTGAAGCTTTGCGTCTCTGAAGTTTTTCATGACACGTTCCCGCTTTGCCTGTGAAAGGTCACCATGAAGCTCTTCAGAGTTGAATCCAGCTGCCTTCAAGGCATCATTCAATACCGAAACGCGACGTTTTGTACGGCAAAATATGATCGCAAGGTATGGTTGTTCTTCTTTGATCATGTTGATTAATGATGACTGTTTGGCACGATCGGTAGTCTCGATGACAAGCTGCCTGATTTTCTCGACCGTTACTTGCTCGGCCTTCACCGCGGCAGTTAATGGTTTAGTCATATAGCGTTTAGCCAATTGATGCACCTGTTCAGGCATCGTCGCTGAAAAGAGCAATGTTTGGCGTTCCTCTGGAAGCTGTCCCATGATTTCTTCGACCTCTGGTAAGAAACCAATATGTAGCATTTGATCAGCTTCGTCCAGCACGAGTGTTCCAGTTTGTGATAGATCGATGGTGCCTCTTCGTAAATGATCTAAGAGCCTGCCTGGCGTGGCGACCACCACGGAGATGTTTCTTGTCAGCTTTTTCATTTGCTGCTCGACATCCTGTCCGCCATATACTGCAAGCACTTGGAGTCCTTCTATTTCATTAGCGAATTTCTTCAATTCGGCAGTGATTTGCAAAGCCAATTCCCTGGTTGGCGTGACGATCAGGGATTGTATGTGGGATGCGGCGGGATCTACTTTTTCCAGGATTGGCAGCAAAAATGCCAAAGTCTTCCCCGTCCCCGTTTGGGCCTTCGCAATGACATCCCTTCCAGCAAGGATATCTGGTATCGATTTCTCCTGGATCGGGGTAGGGGCGGTTATTCCTATTTGCTTTAATATCATGTTAATCGCCGGACTGACGCCAAGGTCGATGAATTTTGTCATGTATGGGCCTACTTTCTGAATTTCTTCAATTAATTGACTGATAAATCCACTGAAATGGTAACAGCTTCCTTCACTTAATGTCATATTCCTTAGTCTAAGCTAATTGTTAGTATATCATTATCTATTTTCGAGAAAACCTGTACCTTAAAATTTTTCATGCTATTGTACTTTAGTTGTTTTTCTAATATAATTTATAAGATTATCCAATCGAGCTACTTACTTTAAATTAAAGGGTAAGCATCTCATCCTTGTAGTTTTTTGCAAGGGTTTTTTGTATATAAAAAAGGAGTGACCGCATGTTTAAATTAAAAGAACGGAATTCAAATATTAGGACGGAAGTACTTGCGGGGCTTACAACCTTTTTAACTCTTGCTTATATCATCGTTGTAAACCCAATGATCCTTTCTGATGCCGGCGTTCCATTTGACCAGGCATTCACGGCAACCATAATCGCTATAATAATCGGTACCCTAAGCATGGCCCTATTAGCCAATTACCCTATTGTCATAGCACCCGCAATGGGATTGAATGCTTATTTTGCATACTCGGTATTGGGAACCCATGATATTTCATACACAGTTGCCTTCTCTGCAGTCTTTGTTACCGGTATCATCTTTATCCTTTTATCCCTGACCTCTTTCCGCTCAAAATTGATCGAGGCCATCCCAAATAACTTGAAGCATGCAATCAGTGCCGGAATCGGTCTTTTCATCACCTTCATCGGACTTCGCTTGTCAGGTGTCGTAACACAGCATGAATCCAACCTGGTTACCCTCGGAAGCTTCAGGGATCCTAATGTGGCGCTTACATTGGTTGGTTTGGTCATAACGATCGTGCTGATCGTTCGCAATGTGCAGGGAGCAATATTCATCGGAATGATCGTGACTGCCATAATCGCTTTCTTTACAGGACAATTGGAAATTAACGGTTTAGTTTCCACCCCTTCATTACCTGAAGGGATTATTGTCGCCAATCCAATCACATCCATCACCGATGTCATTAACTACGGCCTTTATGGCGTCGTCTTCTCCATTTTGCTTGTAATGCTTTTCGATACGACCGGTGCTTTATTAGGCATAGTCCGGCAAGCTGGATTGCTGAAGGATAATAAGCTTGAAAAATCCGGCAGTGCCTTCTTTGCGGATTCCATCGGCACTACTGTCGGCGCCATGTTCGGTACAAGCCCGACCGCTGCCTCAGTTGAATCATCAGCTGGTGTAGGAGCGGGCGGCAAGACAGGTTTAACCGCGTTGGTTGTGGCCATCCTTTTCTTAATGACCGCCTTCTTCAGCCCACTGATAGGAGCTGTTTCAAATGTAGCGGCAATCACGGCACCTAGCTTGATCATCGTCGGAAGCATGATGATTAAAAGCATTAATGAAATTGACTGGACACACTTTGATGAATCATTCCCAGCCTTTTTGGTCATTGTAGCCATGCCTTTAACATCAAGCATCGCCAACGGGATAGCACTCGGATTCATCTCCTATCCCATTTTAAAAATGGCAAGGGGCAAATTCCGGGAAGTGCATCCGTTCGTGTACATGTTTGCCGTTTTATTCCTTTACCAACTTATTTTCCTGGCTTGATCATTTTAAGAGGGATCCATTGTGGTTCCTCTTTTTTTATAACTCCTGCAAAGAAAAAGGAGGATATCCGACTTATCGTCGGATATCCTCCTACATGTTCACTGGTTCATTTGATCAAGGAAATCACCCAGGAGATCGTCAAGATTTTCTTCTTCCGGTTCCGATTCTTCCTCTTGTTGTGCGGGTTGATCCAAATTCCAATCAAAGTCATCCAGATCTTTCTTAGGTAATTCCTTGACCTCCTCCACTACCTTTTCTTCAGGCTCGGCCTGCATATACAGTTCCTCGTTCAGTTCATTATTGTTCAAAGAGGCAAGCAGGGCCGTAGCGCGTAAAGGATCGGATAAAAGGTGGTACATAATCGTTCCAAGCATAGCTTCTGAGTGGGAATGCTTGAGCCAATCACGCTGAGATTTGCTTAGTTTGTTCGGCATGGGCAGGACAATCATTTCCCGATCCTGATGGGAGGATTGCCCGACTCCATCGAGAACATACTCGGCAATTTTACTGGAAAAATTCCGTCTTTCCGTTTCCTTCAATTTCTGCAGCTGTCTTAACGTATAATCTGATACATCCGAAGGGATACGAAAAGTGATGGCTTGTCCTCTTTTAAGTTCAGAAGAAGCTGTTTTTTTCATTCTCTCACCTATTTAATGGAGCCCGTTCTTTGTTCTTTCTTCTTTTGCTGTGACTGATTCTGGTCCTTTGCATTCCGGCGGCGATTAAAATCCGAAATCAATTTATAATAGGCGTTTGCCATCATCCAAACGCTTTCCCGCTCATCTTCGAAAAAGTCTATATTGTAGCCATCGAAATTTTGATTCAATGTTTTCAAGTAATCTTTCAGGACAATCGATCCCCCGCCTACAAAATAGCAAATTTCCGTCTGGGAATTTTTTTGCCATACGTTGCGCAGGTGACGATATTGCTTTTTGGCCAGTTCACCTAAAATGCGATCGACGATATCATGGACGCTTGTCCTGCTTCCGCGAACCATAATATGATTGCGATCATTTTTCTTCGTGATGATTTCAACGACGTCGCGTCTGCTATCCAGCTCTACACCATGTTTCTTCCTGATTTCTTCACGGATCGATTCAAGGGCTTCAGCTACTCCCAAATTAAATCCTTGTGCCTTGTCATCGTCAACTTTACGATTTTTAATGACAGCGATATCCGTCGATAATCCACCGATATCCTGGATGAGTATCCTTCTATCTATTAATTCACGGTTAATGATATTCAAATCTTTATCCATGACCAAATTTATGTATGCAGCAAAGCCCTCTGGATAGACTTTCACTTCATCAAATTTTATATTAACCTTCATGCCTTGGTATTTAGGAGTAATTAAAAATTCCACCTGGTGGACTGAGCCAAGTAATTTCGAGCGGTATCCGACGTCTTTCCCTTCTTTGACCTCCCGAAGCGGCAACCCTGTTCCAAGCGTATAGTTGGCTTCCACAACGTTATTCACTTTTTTGAATGTATCGTTGTCCCCCAACTTTGCAGCGTCTAATGCAAGAGCCGCAAAAAGCATGACTAATGTTTGATCTTCTTCCGATTTACTGCTTCCTAAATCCAATTCGGTAGGATTATCACTTTTTGTCGCCAAGTTCCCAACGCGATAAATCGCATTATTGTCTTGCAGAGCCGGTGAATGGACCCTAATATGAATCCCTTCCAATGGGTTTTTTTCATCAAGTTCCTCAATCCCGATGACCGGACGGTCTTCTATGTCTTTTGCAATGACATTCGGTATATAAAGTTCAGACTCTAGCTTTCCAAAAATAGCCTTGATAGCATCATTTCCTACGTCTACTGCTGCGATTCTAGAACTCATCTAAAAACATCCCCTTTTTATAGAAAAAAATTTTAAGTGAAGCATACCCTTTAAGGATAGAAAAAGTTTCCCCCATAGTCAATCCTTCATAAGTTGTAGCTATATTTGTCGAATTGTTTTCAAATTGTTTACAATAGGAATAAGTATGTATACACCATATATATAGCCATGTGTACGGGTTTGTAAACATGAATACCTTTTTGTGTACATCACATCTATTTTTGTTTACATGTATACACTTTTGTAAGCAACCAAATAATGTATTTCCTTACTCTTTCTTCTTACAAAAATTAGCGGATTTGGGTATGTTAATAAATGGACGATCCACTAATGAATAGAGGTATTCAAATGACTGAAAAAAATACAGATACTTCACAAATCCAGGAACACTATTGTCGCAAAGCATTAAATTCCCTTCATTTTCTAAACTAGATACAGATATAACCACTGACAACTTATTTGCAGGATTTGCAGGAGCGGGATTACAGGGATTACTCAGCTAAACAAGGGATTAAAGTTACACTGATAGAGGCTGGCGAACTTCTTAACGGATCAACGGGACACCCACAGCATGGCCTGATTTACGATTTGTTTGTTCACTAAAACATGATGAAGGAAAAGCCAAAATATATTATGTAGCCAAGGCAGAAGGAATGGTCTTATCAAAGATTTGATGGAGGAACATTCCATTGAAAGTAATTTGACTGAAATGGATACCTATATTCACACAAATACTGATGAATATAAAAGTAAAATCCCAAAAGAACAAAAGCCTATCGAAACTAGCCATTCGCGGGGATTATACAGAAGAAAATCCCTTTCTCCATTCCTTGTAAATCTTCCATTAACCAAGCGCAGTTTCACCCCTTTAAAATATTTAACGGCCTCCTCTCCACGATTCTGGAAGCTGGAAAATTTTCCTAGTCAATGCTTCATTAATAGTAGCTATAACTTTCGAATAATTTACAATAGGAACAAATGTGCATTAGCCTGATATATAGCCATGTGTACGTATTTGTAAACATGTATACTTATTTGTGTACATTACATCTACTTTTGTTTACATGTATACGTTTTTGTAAACAAACCAAATAATGTATTTTTTTCACTCTTTCTTCTTACAAAAATAAGCGTATAAATGGGGAAATTGGGTATGGTAATAAATGGACAATTGACTAATGAACTGTATGGAGGTATTCAAATGACTGAAAAAAATACAGACCTTCCCCGGTTTCCAGAACCCTATTGGCGCAGTGCGTTAACTTTCCCATCTTTTTCTAAACTAGAAACAGATATAAGCACTGATGTTTTAATAGTAGGCGGCGGAATAACTGGAATCACTTCTGCTTATCTACTAGCCAAACAAGGTGTTAAAGTCACACTGATTGATGCAGGCGAAATCCTAACTGGAACGACAGGACACACTACAGCAAAAATCACGGCCCAGCATGGCTTGATTTATGACCAATTGATAACTGATCATGGAGAAGAGAAGGCCAAACTTTATTATGAAGCCAATGCAGAAGGAATGAAGCTAATTAAAGACTTGGTAGAAGAACATTCCATTGAATGTAATTTGACTGCACAGGATGCCTATGTCTACGCAAATACTGATGAATATAAAATTAAAATTCAAAATGAACTGAAAGCCTATCAAAAGCTCGGCATTCGTGGGGATTATGCAGAGAGTATCCCATTCTCCATCCCTTCTAAAGCTGCGGTGATCATGAAAGATCAAGCACAGTTTCACCCGTTAAAATATTTAACGGCCCTCATTTCGACCATTCTCGAAAGTGGAGGAGAAATTTATGAACGGACAACGGCAATGAAGATTGAAGACGGCGATCCACCAACCGTTCAAACCGATAATGGACATACAATCAAAAGCAATCAGGTAATCGTTGCCTCCCACTTCCCTTTTAATGATGAAAAGGGCTTATACTTTGCCCGTGTCCATGTAGATAGGTCCTATGTGCTTGGAATCAGGACTGAACAGGAATATCCCGGTGGAATGTATTACAGTGCAGATAGCCCTACCCGCTCCCTTCGCTATACGGAATTGGACAATGGGGAAAAACTTATACTAGTCGGCGGCGATGGTCATAAAACAGGCCAGGGAGTCTCGATGATCGAGCATTATGAAGCACTGAAGGACTTCAGTTCCCAATATTTCGATGTGAAGGACATTCCCTACCGCTGGTCGGCACAAGATATTGTGACACCGGATAATATCCCCTTCGTCGGACCAGTGACATCCAATAATCCAAACGTTTTGATAGCTACCGGCTATGCGAAATGGGGAATGACGAATGGTTCGATTGCAGCCAAGATCTTAACTGACCGGGTTTTGCAAAGGGATAACCGCTATGCGGACTTGTATAACCCAGCCCGGTTAAAAGGCATGAAGAATATAGTCCAAGATAATGCTGATGTAGCGAAGCATTTGATCAAAAGCAAATTGGCCGTCATTCATAAAACGCCTGAAGACATAGGAATTGATGAAGGAGCAATCGTGAAGGTGAATGGAGACAAGGCCGGATGTTACCGTGATCATGATGGCCATCTACATATTGTCGATTCCACATGTACGCACATGGGGTGTGAAGTTGCCTGGAATAGCGGCGACCGTACTTGGGATTGCCCATGTCATGGCTCCCGCTACTCCATCGCTGGTGAAGTATTGAATGGCCCTGCTGTTGAACCTTTGAAAAAAATACGCTGATGGTCACAGTGATTTTATCTAATAGTCGACTGGGTCCGCCGTTTTACTTATACTGAAGTTACTGCAAGGTTGAATGGTTGCAAATAACTTTGAAAAGGATTGAATTGAAATGAACGGTAAGAATCGGAAGGACATTACCCCAGGTGCCTCTGTGGACATTGTACTTAAAGCAGATCAACGCAGCGGAAAACTGACAAGCGGCACTGTAAAGGATATTTTGACCAACTCAAGCACTCATCCTCATGGAATTAAAGTAAGATTGACTGATGGTCAGGTTGGCAGGGTTCAAGTCATTCATAAGTAATGCGCACTCGGTCCAGGCCGAGTGTTTTTTTGTGATCATTCGACCGAATTAATGACAATGGATATTTCAATCATCTTTCCCGTTTATAATTCGTACAATAGGGGTGAGATTATCTCTTTTTAAAAAAGGCTGGTGTCAAAATGAAAGGATATAATGCCCCTGATAGGGTTCATTACCGCAACGATGAACATACATTGAAAGTTTCCGGCTCTGGGACGCTATCTGCCGCTCCTGATCAAGCCACAATCACCCTAGGAGTCATAACAGAGGATAAGGACCCACAAAAGGCTCAGCAAGCCAATTCCCAAGCAATCGCAAATGTCATCGCATCACTTAAATCCACAGGCATTCCCGAAGAGCAATTGAAAACGAGTGATTACAGAATCGATCCGCAATATGATTTTATTGACGGAAAGGAATTGTTCAAGAACTACAAAGTCCAGCACATCATCCAAGCCCAAACGACAGACATCGAGAAAATAGGCAGCATAATCGACACGGCTGTCAGAAGCGGCGCCAATTCAATCACCAGCATCCGCTTCTCTTTATCCAACCCAGATGCATACTATAACCAGGCACTTTCTCTCGCTTTAAAAAATGCATACGAAAAAGCACTCTCCATGGCCCGAACACTAGGAATCTCATTGAACCCAGTCCCTAATAAGGTTGAAGAGCTATCTGAAACTATAACACCGATGCTTTACCAAACAAGTACCTTTTCAAAAATGGCGACTACCCCGATTCAGCCTGGTGAATTGAACATCACTGCCTCAGTAAGGGTAGAGTACACGTACTAGCACTCAGTTAATTCCATCCTAAAAACCCCCCCTTGTGAACAATGGGGGGTTTTACTTTAAAAGACTACCGTCTTATTTTCATGAACAAGGACACGATCCTCCAAATGCCATTTAACGGCACGTGCCAGCACCCTGCGTTCAGCTGAACGACCGATTTTCTTCATATCTCCAGCAGAATCACGATGGTCCACACGTTCAATATCCTGCTCGATGATTGGACCTTCATCCAAATCATTCGTCACATAATGGGACGTCGCACCAATCAGCTTAACACCTCTGTCATAAGCTCTTTCATAAGGGCGTGCTCCTATGAATGCAGGTAAAAATGAATGATGGATATTAATGATTTTGTTTGGATGGGCCGCTACGAAGTCCGGCGTCAATATCTGCATATACCTGGCTAAGATAATAAGGTCCACCTTGAATTCTTCCAGAAGTCCAAGCTGTTTTGTCTCCACTTCCCTACGTATATCCTTATTTGCAGGAATGTAATAAAATGGGATGCCCATCGATTCGACAATTTGCCTCGTATCTTCATGGTTACTGATGACCAGCGCAATATCAGCTAATAAATCCCCGCTTTGCCACTCCCATAGCAATTCCAGAAGACAATGCGGTTCCTTGGAAACGAAGATTGCCGTCCGTTTCAGATCACTCACATGGTTAAATGTCCATTGCATCGAGAATGCTGTCGAAACTTCCTGGAATGCCAGTTGCATATCCGCTGCCCTATCCTTCAATCCCGGACAATCGAATTCGATCCTTGTGAAAAAGGTACCGCCCTCAGGATTCATCGAATACTGGCTCAATTCAACAATATTTGCATCATATTCTTTTAGAAAGGCAGTAACTGTCGAAACAATTCCTGGCCGGTCCGGACACTTTATAATCAAACGGCCTCTATCTTGATTATTTTCGCGAAACTCCTGTAACTGTTCTTGCACAAAGTTGCTAACCATTTTCCCAACTGCCCTTCTTCTATTTTGCTATATTATACTTCAATTCAAGGGCAAAATTAAAGTCAGTCCATGCAATACGGAATTTTGTTGGCAGACAAATCCTCCAGTTTTACCCCATCCCATTCATTAGATTTGGTTTCGATAGAGTGAATTTTCAAATTCATCTCTAGACCTGAATCTAACTAAATTTCTTACTCCACCATATAATGTTTGTCATTATTTCAGGAAATTACCGGTAATTTGGAAGGAAATGAAGGCAAAGACCGAGAACCTTTATGAAATGCATAGTGAAGAGGATTCTTGAATGAAATGCCGGCATGATCTGGATGCCCTTTTTTATTTCCGTTTTAATTTCCCTAGTTAATGAGGTTATTTCACCGCCTCATAAGGGTATAGACCATTCTATTAGTTTTTTTCAAAGGGGGAAATGAAATTATCATGAAATCATCAGTTACATTTTTTGTATCCATTCTGGCTGTTCTCGGTCTTCTGTCCGGCTGTGCTGAAAAGGACCAGCTGGAGGATGGAAGCAAGCTGATCAATAAGGACCAGTTTGTTTTCGCTGCCTCAGGCGAATTCAAGCCATTCAGTTATGTCAATGATGACATGACCGTAACCGGATTCGATATTGAGGTCGGCGATGCAATAGCAAAGGAACTGGACCTGGAGCCAGTACCTAAACGGATAAAATTCAAAGGTATCGTGGAAGGTGTCAAAACCGGTCGGGCAGATGCCGCAGTTGCCAGTCATACAATCAATGAACAACGAAGTAAACATGTTGCCTTTTCGACCCCTTATTACTACTCAGGTCCTCAAATTTTCGTCCGCTCAGATAGTGATATTAAAACGGTCGAAGATTTAAAGGGAAAGGAAGTCGCGGCTTCAAAAGGCTCCACGTACGCAACCACAGCAGAAAAGTATACAACCAATGTAAAAACCTATGACAGTGATATCACCGCCCTGAAAGCATTGAGCGGAGGACGCCATGATGCCGTCATCACCGACTTCGTAACCGGCAAGGAAGCAGCCAAGGAAGGTTTCGACGTCGAAGGAAGGCAATTGATCGAACGAAGCGAGCAAGCCATCGTACTGCCTAAAGACAACCCTCAGCTGCTTGCACGTATCAACGAAGCGCTTGAAAACCTCCGGGAAGATGGAACGCTTGCGGAAATCAGCAAAAAATACTTTGGTGAGGACATCACAACCAAGCCTGAATAAAGATTGATAGAAAGGGAGTCATTACATTGCCAAGTTTTTCACATTTTTTTGATACATTATTTAACTCCTCGGACGTATTCATCCGAGCCATGCTCCTCACATTGGAACTTACGGTAGTCTCCATATTGGTAGGAATCGTCATCGGATTGCTATTTGCACTTTTAAAAATTTCCAATATAAAAATTCTTGCCTGGATTTCGGATACATATGTATTCCTGGTACGGGGAACACCGCTAATCGTACAGATATTCATACTCTATTTCGGTATCAGCAATCTCTTCTTACTGCCGGACTTCTGGGCGGCGTCACTTGCCTTGGCCTTCCATAATGGAGCTTATATTTCTGAAATTTTACGTGGTACGATCCAATCCATCGATAAAGGCCAAATGGAAGCCGGACGCTCCCTTGGCATGAGCAAATCGCTTACATTAAGAAGGATCATTTTACCTCAAGCCTTCCGTCGCGCATTGCCGCCTTTGGGCAACCAATTCATCATCGGGCTGAAAGATTCATCACTGGCTGCCTTCATCTCCATGAATGAGCTGTTTAACGTGGCGACTACGTTAGGTTCGAATAATTTCGATGAAATGACTTATTTACTGATTGTAGCGGTCTACTACTTGATTCTAGTGGCATTCCTGACCATTATCGTCAATTTATTCGAAAAGAAACTTTCCATTAGTGATCGATAGGGGGAATTGAAATGGAACAAAAAGAAATGATTCGCATTAGGAATTTAAATAAATCGTATGGAAACCTGCATGTACTCA
This sequence comes from Peribacillus sp. NPDC058002, assembly GCF_042886655.1. Lineage (NCBI taxonomy): Bacteria > Bacillati > Bacillota > Bacilli > Caryophanales > Bacillaceae > Peribacillus > Peribacillus sp. NPDC058002. Next base: position 16,708 of record NZ_JBHVQU010000032.1, read on the forward strand.
AAGATATTGATATGAAAGTACTGGATAGCGATGTTGTCTGTCTGATCGGGCCAAGCGGTTCCGGAAAAAGCACCCTGCTTCGCTGTTTGAATTATTTAGAGAAAAAAGACAGCGGGCAAATCCTCATTGAAGGAACGGAAATCCAACCGAGTACTGATATTAATAAAATCCGCGAGAAAGTCGGAATGGTTTTTCAGCATTTCTACCTCTTCCCGCATATGACCGTGCTTGAAAATGTAATCGAGGCACCGACTCATGTCAAAAAAGTCCCTAAGGCCCAGGCGATCGAAGAAGCCAAAGAATTGCTTGCCAAAGTCGGCTTATCAGATAAAGCGGATGTTTATCCAAGCAAACTCTCAGGTGGGCAGAAGCAGCGTGTCGCCATAGCCCGTGCCCTTGCCATGAAGCCTGATATCCTACTCTTTGATGAGCCTACCTCGGCTCTGGATCCCGAACTTGTCGGGGAAGTTCTTGCCACGATGAAGGAACTTGCCTTGGAAGGGATGACAATGGTAGTCGTTACACATGAAATGAGCTTTGCACGTGAAGTTGGTGATTGGATTGTCTTCATGCATAATGGGAAGGTTGTCGAAAGCGGCCCGCCAAAAGAATTCTTCACCAATCCAAAAGAAGAACGGACAAAAGAATTTTTGCAAACGACAGTCTTTTGATTTCCACCCTAAAATCTGTCTATTAGCGAGAATAATTCGTCATAGAACTTAAATCACCATTATAAGCAATACAGGCGAGACTTCCTGTATTGCTTATTTGTTTTCTATATTCGCTGGATGGATCGTTCCCTAAGTTACATGAACCAAGTTTCTGGGATATTTTCGCTCTGATTGTACAAACTAAATACTTGATGAATTGTTTCAGATAAACCCTGATTCCGGCTCGAACATGGAAAAATATCTGTATTTATGGTATATATACAGGTAAAATTAAAAGAAGTATATAAATGAAAGAGGTCGAATTCAGTTGGAAAATAACTCTTCGAATTTTATTAAAAATATTATAAAAGATGATCTAGAGTCCGGAAAACATGATCATGTCATCACCCGCTTCCCTCCTGAGCCGAACGGGTATTTACATATCGGGCACGCCAAATCAATCATTTTGAATTTTGGGGTGGCTGATGATTTCAATGGGAAAACTAACCTTCGTTTCGATGATACGAATCCATTGAAAGAAGATATTGAGTTTGTCAACTCCATTAAGGAAGATGTAAAATGGCTCGGTTACGACTGGGATAACCTTTTCTTCGCTTCCGACTATTTTGATGAAATGTATAAAAGAGCTGTGCTGCTCATCAATAAAGGACTGGCATATGTGGACGACCTTAATGCCGACCAAATCCGTGAATATCGCGGAACGCTGACTGAGCCGGGAAAAGATAGCCCATACCGCAATAGAACCGTCGAGGAAAACCTTGAACTATTTGAAAAGATGCGCAGCGGCGAATTCGAAAACGGTGCAAAAGTATTGCGTGCCAAAATTGATATGAGCTCGCCTAATATCAATTTGCGTGATCCCGTCATATACCGTATATCCCATACTGAACACCATAATACCGGGAACAAATGGTGCATCTACCCAATGTATGCCTTTGCCCACCCAATTGAAGATGCCATCGAAGGAGTCACACACTCCATTTGTACGCTAGAGTTCGAAGACCAACGCCCTCTTTATGACTGGATCGTTGAAAATTGTGAAATGGAAAGCAAGCCAAAACAATATGAATTTGGCCGTCTTAACCTGACCAATACAGTAATGAGCAAGCGAAAACTGAAGCAGCTTGTCGATGAGGGCTTCGTGGACGGCTGGGACGACCCACGGATGCCTACCGTTTCAGGTTTGCGGAGACGCGGGTATACACCTGAGGCGATTCGTGCATTCTGCCAAGAGATTGGCGTCGCCAAAACAAGCGGTGTCGTAGACTCTCAAATGCTTGATCATTTCGTGCGGGAAGACCTAAAGCTTAAGGCTCCACGAACTATGGCTATCCTAAATCCGCTTAAAGTGGTCATCACCAACTATCCGGAAGGCGAGGTAGAATGGCTGGATGCTGAGGTCAATCCGGAAGTCCCGGAAATGGGCACACGCCAAATCCCGTTTTCACGTGAAATATATATCGAACAGGACGATTTCATGGAAAACCCGCCGAAAAAGTATTTCCGACTTTTCCCGGGCAATGAAGTCCGTTTGAAACATGCTTATTTCATTAAATGTGAAGAAGTGATAAAAGACGAAGCCGGTAACGTCATTGAACTTCGCTGCACATACGACATTGAAACGAAAAGCGGATCGGGCTTCACTGGCCGTAAAGTAAAAGGTACATTGCACTGGGTCGAAGCTTCACAAGCCGTTTCAGCAGAATTCCGCAACTACCAGCCTTTAATCTTGGATAAGGAAAATGATGAAGAGGAAGAAAAATCATTCCTGGACCGGGTAAACCCCGATTCTGTAGAAGTTTTACAAGGATTTGTCGAGCCTAACATGAAAGATGTTAAACCTCAGGATAAATTCCAATTCTTCAGGCACGGCTATTATAATGTTGATTCAAAACTCACTGCGGCCGATCACTTGGTCTTCAACCAAATCGTTGGGTTGAAAAGTTCATTCAAGTTATAGAATCACAGAGATGAACCAGATTCCTAGCGAATCTGGTTCTTTTTCATTCTCTGCACCTTATGTCACTTTTTCTCGTAAAGTTTGATCCCTTGCTTGGAAAGGGCCTGCTTAAGAGTACTATGTGTCGAAACCTGACTAAAATCAAGACCTAACTGAATCGATGTCTGGGCCACTTCGGGACGAATCCCGGAAATGGTCGATTGAATGCCCAACAGGTTCAGTGTACTTATCAATTGATAGATCTGTTGGGCAACCATCGTATCTAAAAGGGAGACTCCTGATAAATCGATGAATAAGTGAGTGACATTTTTGTTAATGCATTTGCTTGGAGTCGCATTCAAAATTTCCCTTGCCCGATAGGTATCGATTTCACCGATTAACGGCAATACCGCAATGGCATCAACAATGGGAATGACAGGTGCGCCCAGTTCATTAATCAGCTCCTGTTGAGCTAGTAAACGTTCTTTTGTCAAAAGGTAATACTGCTCTGTGAACTCACGGTTCAATTGGTCGAAGGCACCATTAATGAGCCGGCCCCACCGGATGATTGTATCCTTCGTTATCCCCGTATCCTTTAGCATATAATCAGTGATAAAAGCCCAATATGTTTCACGGACCTTATTAAGCGCTTCCAACACTTCGTAAATGGGGGTGTCCGATTCAACCCTGCTCTTCGCGACAAGTGTGGCCCACTGCTCCATCGTTGCAATAAAAGCATTTTTATCTTCAAGTAAAGCACTTGTCACTGTCTTGATGGTCAATGTATTCTGTTCTCTAAGAAGCTTTTCTATTTCCTCATTGGAGTCCATTGAATAGATGGAGCCAGACTGCTTTTCCCTTAAAGCCAGCCAGTTTTCCGTAATCTTGGATGAATTATCAATGATATATCGATATAAATTTTCATCTATTTTATCCATTTGTGTTCCCCTATCTCACTAGTTATTTCATTTTAAAAAGTAATAATAAGTCTCCATATCCCTCTCTCTCCATTTCATGTTTAGGAATGAATCGAAGGGCCGCAGAGTTTATGCAATATCTCATGCCTTTGGGCCTTGGGCCATCAGGAAAAACATGTCCAAGGTGTGAATCGGCGTCCCTGCTGCGCACCTCGGTCCGGGTCATTCGGTGGCTGAGATCCATTTTTTCATTGACACTTGCGGACATGACGGGCTTGGTGAAGCTTGGCCACCCACAGCCGCTATCATACTTATCCCGTGAACTGAATAGAGGCTCCCCAGAAACGACATCCACATAGATGCCTTCTTCAAAGTGATCCCAATAAGCATTATCGAAAGGCAGCTCCGTGCCATTTTCCTGGGTTACATGAAACTGAATCTCCGTTAAGGTCTTTCTAAGATGTGCATTATCCTTAGGCCAATTTTCTTTAATGAAAGCATCACGGCCTGACCCTTTACGATACAATGCATAGCGAAACTGATTTTTCCGATAGAAGTCTTGATGATATTCCTCAGCCACGTAAAATTTCCCCGAGGGTAGAATACCCGTAACGATAGGTTTCTTAAACCGTCCGCTCATCATTAAATCTTCCTTCGATTGTTTTGCCTCCTGTTTCTGACGTTCATTGAGATAGAAAATGGCTGCCCTGTATTGCTTTCCCCTATCCGCGAATTGTCCTTCGTCATCCGTAGGGTCGACTTGGCGCCAGAATATCTCTAATAACGTTTTATAGGAAATGATTGATGGATCGAATACCACTTGAACCGCTTCAACATGATCAGTCGAACCGGTAATTACTTGTTTATAACTGGGCGCGGCAAATTCTCCGCCTGTATAACCTGATGTCACTGAAATAATGCCATCCATTTCATCAAAGGGAGCAACCATGCACCAAAAACAGCCTCCTGCAAAGATAGCCGTTTCTTTTCCAGCCATCGTCATTCTAAAAACTCCCCTTTCACGCCTGTCATTTTATGTATTATATACCAGCAGGCCAAACGCCTTCAAATTCAAAAATTTTTTTCTCTTTTTTGATGCACAAATATAAAAAGAGGCACTTAGGAGTAAACCCAAGTGCCCTTTTGTGTTAGATCCGTCAATTAAAGTATCACGCTTACAATGATCGCTGATAGGATGCTGACAAGCGTCGCACCGTATAACAGCTTCAAGCCGAAACGGGCTACAACATTACCCTGTTTTTCATGAAGTCCTTTGACTGCACCGGCAATGATTCCAATAGATGAGAAATTAGCGAATGAAACCAAGAAAACCGAAACGATCCCTATCGTCCTATCGCTCAAGGCTGCTGATGCTTCCCCTAGGCTCAGCATGGCAACGAATTCATTGGTTACCAGCTTCGTCGCCATGATTCCGCCAGCAGTCACGGTTTCTGATATCGGTACACCCATGATAAAAGCAAACGGTGCAAAGATATACCCCATGATGTCTTGGAAGCTGATTCCGAAGACCATGTCGAATACACTGTTGATTCCTGCGATTAATGCAACGAAACCAATTAACATCGCTGCTACAGTGATAGCAACCTTAAATCCATCCATGATATATTCCCCAAGCATTTCGAAGAAAGACTGCTTCTCTGCCCCTTCTTCAACAGGGAGAATATCCTCCTCATCCGTTACGGTATAAGGATTGATAATGGATGCAATGATAAATCCTCCGAACATGTTAATAACGATTGCCGTCACAACATACTTTGGTTCAATCATCGTCATGTATGCACCGACAATCGACATCGATACAGTTGACATGGCTGATGCACAAAGCGTATACATGCGAGATGGCGGAATCGCACCGAGTTGTTTTTTCAAGGTTATGAAAACTTCGGATTGGCCCACTATTGCAGATGCAACCGCATTGTAAGATTCCAATTTACCCATCCCATTCACCTTACTTAAAAGGAATCCAATCCACTTCATGATGAACGGAAGGATCTTGAAGTGCTGTAAAATCCCGATTAATGCCGAGATGAAGACGATTGGAAGAAGGACATTTAAAAAGAATGGCGATGCTCCTTCGTTTACAATCCCGCCAAATACAAAGGTGATCCCTTCATTTGCCCATTGTAAAAGTTTTCCGAAAGCATCGGCAATCGAATTGATGATCACTAAACCAAACTTCGTATTCAATAATAAATAAGTTAAAATAAGCTGAATGACCACCATGAGGATGATCGGTTTAATTTTAACTTTCTTCCGGTCACTGCTGGCTAATAAAGCTAGTCCAAAAACAATAAGCAGCCCTAAAATTGCAATCAGAAATTTCATATATTCTGCCTCCACTAAGGGTGAATTTTATGTCGTGCATTACTAGTAGGTTACCCTCAAAAAAATTATGCAAACGTTTTCTCTTTCATCCAAAATACATGTACGTACCTCTCCAGAAGTCTATATTAAACTAATATTTTTTTAAGTGCAATTATTATTTCCCTTTTTAAAATAACAATTAGTGACAATAGTGGGTTTCATGAATGAAAAAAGAAGGTTCCCCTTCGAAAGGAGCCTTCTCTTTCCTCAAATAGCATTGAATTTTTAGGCTGTTGTTTTTCTGGATATCACCGACATCGCTAATCCAGCGCCTCCAACGATAAAGATGATGATGGATGCGGCCAAGCCACCTGCCCCTTGATAAAAGCCGATCAATTTCCCTGCAAAAGAGTCTCTGCCTTGGAAACCGCCACCGCTATGCATCTCTCCTGGAGTCCCGGAACCATTAGGCCCGCCTTGTGGAGTGCCCTGCATATCATTTGATGCCGTTCCCGTAGTTGAAGTTGAATCGTGTGTCGCCGTACTGCTATTAGCCGATTCTTCCGCAACATCCGATTCTGTTGTGTTGCGGTCGGCAGGCTGACCCATCATCGCCTGTCGATTCACGGGTTCATTGCCGCTGCCATACACATACATCATGACCCCGATGACTGCTTGGGCCATTAAGAGAACCGATGCCAATATTCCAACCAAAAAGTGTAACTTACCAAATCTTTTCATCAATGGTTTTCTCCTCCGAAAATAAATGTATTTATAAGATGATTATCTAAAAAGGCCCTTAATTTTTCCTTAAGCAACAAGGAAAAAAGTAAGGGTCCTTTTCGTATTGGATGGCATCTATTGTTGTATTAATTTTTCTTTTGATTTCTTGGAAAAGTGATTTCAAAACGGGTGCGTTCATTTTGCTCACTCGTAACTTTGATGTTCCCTTGATGTGTGTTTACAATCCATTTGGCTATGGATAAACCTAAGCCGGAGCCTTCATTTGCTGAACGGGATTGCTCGACTTGGTAAAAACGGTTAAAAATCAAGGGGAGATCTTCCTGCGGAATACCTTCTCCATTATCCTCTATAGTAAGAATGATGGATGAAGCATTCTTGATGCAGGATAGGGAAATCTCCCCGCCTTCTTCGGTAAATTTCATGGCATTATCCACCAAGATCACCAATAGCTGATGAATTCTCTCTTTATCCCCATGAAACACCACCTGTTCAGGAGCATGGCTAATGATCGATTTCTCTTGAAAAGAAGCTATATCCCTATACTGTTCCACGATATCCATTAGTAAGTCATCAAGGAAAAAGTTCGATTTCTTAACCTCGATTTGATTCGAATCCGTTCTGGTCAAGGTTAAAAGTCCGTTAACAAGCTTATTCAATCGCCGGACTTCTTTAGAAATGATGGATATATCAACGGCCTTTTCCTCGATGGTCGCGTTCGGTGATTGAAATAGCAAATCAGCCCGCGATTGAATGACAGCAAGCGGAGTGCGAATTTCATGCGAAGCATCCGAGACAAACTGCTGTTGCTGATCCCAGGATTTCTTGACAGGGATCAGGGCCCGTCCTGCCAGAAGATAGCCTGCGCCTACCGCCACCAAACTTCCAATTCCTCCACCAACAAACAAGATGAGCAGCAAGCGATCGAGCATTTCTTTTTCTGTATCCACATTCCTGATGAATTGTACGGTCATCTTTCCATACTCCGTATCGACCTTGGTGGAAAGTGCACGGTACGTGTATCCATTCACCGATATTTCTTCAATCTCTTCAAATCTTTCAGGGTAAAATTCCAATTCATTGACCTTATAGAAATTGTCTGCACTTAGTCTTGGCTCAATGATCGTATCATCCGGCCCCCAAATGATGACGCTCGGTCCCGGTCCTAAGAGAAACTCACCTTGCGGACGTCCGCCTGGCCTGCCGCCATTATTGAAATCCCTGTAATCCTGTTGAAGTGAATCATTGACATCCCTATAAATCTGATTTTCCGTATAAAAATAAATTGTTCTGCTTAAAATGGCTATTAAGACAATAAAGACGATAGAATTCAATATGGTTAGTTGAAGTCGTGTTTTTTGGAACATAATGATCCCCTTATGGTTGTTTTAGCATATAACCAATACCCCTGACGGTTTGAATATCTTTATGGTAATTGAAAGGTTCCAATTTTTTTCTAAGGTGATGGATGAACACTTCCACAATGGCAATCGTCGTATCTGAATCAAACCCCCAAATGCGGTCGAAAATCTGCTCACGGGTCAATATTTTCCCACTATTTCGAATTAGGTATTCCAGTAATTCAAACTGTTTCAAGGTCATTTTAATGACCTTTCCATCAACTAAAATATCCTTTTCTTTTTCCAACAGTTCAATATTACGGTATTTCACATGCTGCTCAAGCGATAAAATGCCACTCCTTCGAAGCAGGGCACGAATCCTGGCCTTAAGTTCCAGTGCCTGAAACGGCTTGACTAAATAATCATCGCCACCCATTTCCAATCCTCTGACACGATCCTCAAGTGCATCTTTTGCCGTCAAAAACAAGACACTTGTATCTATTTTTGCTTCCCTGATTTTCCGTACGATTTCAAATCCATCGATTCCCGGAAGCATTACATCCAAAATGATGATATCGTATATACTTTGCTGAGCCATGAATAGTCCATCTTCCCCATTATCCGCTGTATCCACTTCATATTCATCCGTCAGAATCTGTCGGATCGACTCTAATAATGAAACATTATCTTCTACCACCAAAACCTTCATGCAGGGTGCCTCCCAACCGCCTCAATTGTGATATATGTTGATTTTATCCTTTTTCATATGCAAAAGAAAGCGGGCTTTTAATCGCCTGCTTTCTTTCAAATTGTATGTTCATTCGTGACGCAGTGCCTGGATTGGATTTAATTTGGATGCCTTATTGGCAGGAAATACACCAAACATTATCCCGATTAAAATGGAGAATAAGAAAGCAAACAGTGTTACCGACCATGAATAACTGATCGTTAAGCTTGAAAAAACTGAAATCAATTTTGCGATTCCCAATCCGATTCCAACACCCAACAATCCCCCGAAGCAGCTCAGGACCATCGCTTCAATCAAAAACTGAAGAAGAATCGATTTCCGATTCGCCCCAATTGCTTTTCTAATCCCGATTTCCTTCGTCCTTTCTGTTACGGAAACCAACATGATATTCATGATCCCGATTCCGCCCACCAGTAACGAAATACTGGCTATACCGCCTAGCATGAGTGTGAACGTATCCGACACAGAGCTCATTGTATCCATCAGATCTTCTTGATTGGACACCGAATAATTATCACTCTGTTCTGGGAATGATGTGGTCATCGTACCTTGTACGTGGTACATCGCCCTATCTATGATATTCTCGTTATCCGCTTTTAAATATACGGTTCCGATTGTTGTGCTGCCTGTAGCCCTTTCGGCAGTGGTGATCGGTGCAATGATTACATCATCCCCGCTCGACCCCATTGAGGTACCTACCGATTTCAGCACACCAATCACGCGATAGGAAACTCCGCCGATAAGCACGTTCTGGTCCACAGCTTTTTGATTTTCAAAAAGCGTGCTGGCTGTATCCGACCCCAGGACGACGACCTTGGATCTTAATTGCGTTTCCATATCAGTCAAAAATCGGCCTTGACTGAGCTCCAGATCCCTAACCGATAAGTAGGATGAAGTTGCACCGGTCATTGAAACCTGTGCCGAAGCTTCTCCGTTTTTAGCATAAACGCGTCCGGTGACCACAGGCGCCACTTCCGATATCCCGTTCAGCTCTTTAAACTGTTCAATTGTATCATCCGTCAGCTCCACGGAGTCGGTATCCGTGACACTTACCGTTATCAAGTTCGTTCCCAGGCTATTGATCTCATCCTGAACGGACTGTGAGGAACCCTGCCCGATCGAAACCAGAACGATTACAGAGGCAACTCCAATTATGATCCCAAGCATGGTTAAAAATGCTCTGACTTTATTGGTTTTGATACTGCGTATAGCCATTTTCATTGATTCGCTCAGGTTCAATCCAATCACCCCCGTTCTCAAATAGCTGACCATCCTGTATCCGGACGACACGAGTCGCTTCTTTTGCCACTTCCAAGTCATGGGTTATTAGAATGATTGTTTGTCCCTTTTCGTTCAATTCTTTCAGCATCTGCAGCACTTCTTTACTCGTTTTACTATCCAAGGCCCCCGTCGGCTCATCCGCCAATAGAACGGGCGGGTCACCGGCAAGTGCCCTTGCAATCGCAACTCTTTGCTGCTGTCCGCCCGACAGTTGGTTCGGCAGATGATTCTTTCGGTCACTCAGACCTACCATATCAAGGCATGCATTGGCCACTTTTCTTCTTTCCTTCACGCTTGCCCCTCTATAAACCAGGGGAAGTTCGACATTTTCCAACGCTGTCAGTTTTGCCAACAGGTTGAAATTTTGAAAGATAAATCCTATTTTAATATTACGAATGGCAGCTAACTCATTATCCTTCATCTTTTCCACTTCTTTTCCATCAAGAAGATATTCACCTATGTCAGGCTTGTCAAGGCAGCCAATCATATTCATGAACGTCGATTTTCCTGACCCAGAAGGACCGATGATCGAAATGAAATCGCCTTTATCGATTGTAAGACAGACATCTTGAAGTGCCTTAACCGTTTCACCGCCTAATTCATATGATTTAGACATGTTCCTAATTTCTATGATGGGTTTCGCCATTTTACTGACCTCCATTGCTGCTTGGCATTCCGCCACCGTTTGGCATCCCGACGCTCGGCATTCCGCTGCCGCCCTGCATTCGTATTTCGCCTCCTTGGCCTCCCCTCATTCCATTGCCGCCAGTGCCAGTCGTGCTTTCATTGATGGTGATAGGCAAGGAAACAAACTGGCCCTCTTCAAGTCCCGAAGTTATTTCAATATACCTATCATTGCTGATCCCAGTCTCAACCGCTTTCTTTGTACTGGCAGTTCCTTCAGCTGTACCGGATTGTTGTATATTTACATATTTCTCTTCACCATCCATTTGGACTGCTTCAATCGGAACATATAAAGCATCTTTAACACTATTCGTCAAAATGCTCACTTCAGTCGACATCCCAATTTTTATATCGCCTGGTTTGTCAATTTTGATCGTAACATCGAACGAAGAAACTCCATTCTCATATGTACCTTCCTTTGCTACACTGGTCACTTCACCCGTAAACGTTTCATCTTCAAAAGCACCGGCTTTAATTTCAACTGTTTGTCCTTTTTTAACACTTGGAACATCCAATTCATCTACACTGATCGTGGTTTTCAATTTTTTATAATCCGTAACATGCGCCAACACTTCACCGCTTGATACACGATCCCCTTTTTTTACATCCATTGTTGTAACGGTACCATCGAATGGGGCTGTTATCGGGTCACTTCCATCCGTGAAGGTAATAAGTTCATCACCTTTCTCAACCAATTCATTCTTCTCTACAAGAACTTCATCCACTTCACCCGTTATAGAGGAAGTGATGTCTTCACTATTGATTGCGGCGACCGATCCGGATCCGCTTATTTGAACTTCAAGATCTCCCTTTTCAACTGTTGCGGTCACCGACTTTGCGATGACAGGCTCAGCACTGTCCTTCATGAAAAACCAAGCGCATCCCCCAATCGCCAGCACTAAAACCGTACATATCATTATCCACTTTTTCATCACTTTTCTCCTTTCAGATTTCCTTCGTTGAAACCAGTATCGTGAAAGAAGCTTAACTTTTCCTTAATGGCGATACGTTTGATTTCCATGATCTTTCATTTATACAGGACACTCCCTGTACGAAAAATTAAAACAATGTCGAACGAAAATTTAATTTACAATATATTCAGAAAATTATATACTGATACTGATATCGGAATTTGGTAATGTAATCCGAATCAATAATGATGAAGGGGGAACCAACTTGGCATCTAACGATTCTATCGCTAAGGAAACCAAGGTAAGCGCTTCCACGAACTACACCGAGATCGTCCAATCACAATCTTTTCAAGAACTGTTAAGGAAAAAACGCAATTTCATCGTCCCGCTATCCATCTTTTTCATGGTCTTTTATTTCACCCTACCCCTACTAACTTCCTATTCCAAAGTTCTTAACTCCTATGCTTTCGGGGCAATCAGCTGGGCCTGGATTTTTGCCTTCGCTCAATTTATCATGACCTGGACATTATGCATCCTCTATTCCAAAAAAGCTGCGACATTTGACCGATTAGTGGAAAAAATCATTAAAGAAGCGAAAGGATAAAAGGTGAATTCACAATGAATATACTTGCTTTCATATTGTTTCTAATCATTGTCGGGCTAACATTGGTCATTACCTATTTTGCTTCACGGCGCACCAAAACGACCGCGGACTTTTATACGGCGGACAGCAGCCTTACCGGCTGGCAGAATGGCTGGGCCATTGCGGGAGATTATATGTCCGCTGCCTCGTTTTTGGGGATAGCCGGCATGGTCGCACTCTCTGGATTTGATGGTTTTTTCTATAGCATAGGTTTTCTGGTTGCGTATCTGGTCGTTCTTTATATCGTGGCCGAACCGCTCCGTAACCTTGGCAAATTTACATTGGCAGACATGATCGCTGCCCGTTTCAATGAAAAGAAAGTACGCGGTGTCGCTGCCCTTAACACCATTTCCATTTCAACCTTTTATATGATCGCCCAATTAGTCGGTGCAGGTGCCCTTATAAAACTCTTACTTGGACTTGATTATCTTTACTCCGTCATCATTGTAGGCATTTTAATGACCGTATACGTCGTATTTGGCGGTATGACGGCCACCAGTTGGGTCCAAATCGTCAAAGCCGTTTTATTGATGGCAGGTACATTCATCATCTCCATCATCGTATTGGCGAAATTCGACTTTAGCGTGATCGAGATGTTCAAGCAGATGAAAACAGCCACTCCTTTGGGCGGGGATTTCCTCAACCCCGGTAACAAATTCAAGGATCCCTTGGATACCTTATCCCTTAATTTAGCCCTTGTACTCGGTACAGCAGGACTTCCTCACATTCTCATCCGTTTCTTTACCGTGAAAGACGCCATCACAGCCAGAAAGTCCGTCGTATATGCCACTTGGATCATTGGCATCTTTTATATAATGACCATTTTCCTAGGATTTGGAGCGGCAGCTTTTGTTGGATACGACAAAATCATTGGCGCGAACGCGGCCGGGAATATGGCTGCCCCGCTGCTTGCCGAAGCCATTGGGGGTGACTTCCTGTTCGCCTTTGTCTCTGCAGTTGCATTCGCTACCATTTTAGCGGTTGTAGCAGGTCTCGTTCTATCGGCAGCATCTGCTTTTGCCCATGACTTCTATGGCCACATCATCCGGAAGGGCCAAGCCACTGACAAGGAACAAGTCGTTGCTGCTCGTTGGGCATCGATCGGAGTGTCCGTCCTCTCCATCATCCTTGCCTTATTTGCCCAAAACATGAATGTCGCCTTCCTTGTTTCACTTGCCTTTGCCGTCGCTGCCAGTGCCAATCTGCCCATCATTGTCTTCACGGTATTCTGGAAACGTTTTAACACAGCTGGGGCCGTCACGGGCATGTTAGTTGGACTGGTCAGTTCTTTATTGCTTGTGTTCCTGAGTCCCAATGTCTGGTCACCGGTGGAGGGAGCGGCAATATTCGTCGGGGAGCCACTATTCCCGCTTGCCAATCCAGGCATCATCTCCATCCCGATTGGTTTTATCGCAGCCATCGCCGGAACACTTCTGTCAAGCAAGAAAGCCGATGCAAAAAAATTCGACGAAATTTTGGTTACAGCCAACACTGGGATGAAAGATCCTATATAAGCTAGCTTACTTATTATTTTAAAATATTAAAAAGAGAAAGGAGATCAGGGTCCGGCCTGATCTCCTTTCTCTTTATTTAGAAACATATATCAAGAAGATTCCTGCTAACTTCTCAATCTTAACTTCCTTCTATTGTACTTAGTTACTAACTGATTCATGACTTCTGCAAAGATCAGCCCCATCGCAATGGCACCAGCCAGCATGAAGACCTTGGCGGCCAATTGAACAGCAACATAAAAATCATTTCCGACAAAATGCTTCATCGCATCATACGACAAACCCCCAGGCACGAGCGGGATGATTCCCGATATATTGAAAACCGTGATCGGCGTTTTATACCTTTTAGCAAAATACTGACTGATAACCGCAACGATAAATGCAGCCGCTAATGTTGCCATGATGCTGTTTATCTCATTTTCAACCAGAAAAAAGTATAAGATCCACCCTAACATCCCTACGAAGCCACATTGTAACAATGAATTTTTTGGTACATTGAAGATGACTCCAAAGGCGGCTGAGGCAATGAAACTTGTAATAAGCTGTGCAATCATCATTCTTCCTCCCCTAAAATCATAAGAAAACAAATGCAGCCGATATTCCTGCCCCAATGGCTAAAGCAGTCAAACCTGCATCAACACCCTTGGATAGGCCTGAAACCAAATGTCCTGCAATTAAATCCCTTGCTGCATTCGTAATTAACAGCCCTGGCACAAGCGGCATCACCGCTCCAATGATTATCTTGTCCAAATGACTTCCTACTCCAATCTGGACAAAGAACATAGCTGCTAGACCTACGACTAATGAGGCGATGAATTCAGCAAAAAACCGAACTTCCAGTAACCGGTGCAAATAAAACAGGCATGAGAAACCCATTCCTCCAGCTATACAGGACCAGATGAAATCATTCCACTGGCCTTGGAACATGATTAAAAAGCAGCCGCTCGATATAAATGCAGCAAAGACCTGTACCCACATGGGATACCCCATCCCGGCCTTTTCGATTTGTTTTAACTGTAAATAAGCTTCCTCCGGTGTCATTTCCTTGCTGGAAATGCTTCGGGATATGCTGTTGACCAGCGTTACCTTATGTAAATCTGTAGATCGTTGGGAAACTCGAATTAATTTTGAAGCCGGGTGCATGCCATCCAGAGAAAAAATAATTCCTGTAGGGGTCGAAAAACTATGTGAGTCACCGCATCCAAACGCTGCAGCGATTCTTACCATCGTATCTTCCACCCGTGAAGTTTCCGCTCCGTTCTGAAGCATGATTTTTCCCGCAAGTAAACATACATCTATAATTTCATTGTATAGTAAACGATCATCCATTTTATCCTCTCCATCACTTCCTGCATGAGTTTCCCTCAATAACAGATAACGATCATACCAAGTTAAATCCACCTCATAATAGCCCAATTCCCGTGAAAAGGATATAAAAATATTACCTATTTAATTTATCAATTCCATTAACCGCCACTTCAGACTTCCTTAGTACCAGTATTCCCCTTATTTCTTGCCGAAACCGTTTAGTTAACAGAAAGATTCATTTAAACCATAAATAAAAGGAGTGCGGGCACACGAACCCTGCATCCCCTTTTTCCCGTCCAGTACGACTATACGCCCTTTTGAATGAAGCAATCCACGGTTTCATTAAACAAATCGCTTTCTTCCATAAATGGACAATGGCAACTATCTTCAAAGATTACTAGTTTGGAATTCGGAATGTTTTCATGCAAATGTTCTCCTGCTGCAACAGGAATTACTTTTTCATGCCTTCCAAAACAGAGAAGTGTCGGAATATTGATTTTTGGTAAGAATTCACGATAGTCCACAATCGATTGGTCAAATAGAATGCTACTGGCAATGGATTCCGGCATTCTGGTCACTTCCCCAAGCATCCAGCTTGCATCCTCTGCAGATAATTCATTGTTGAACATGGAAGCAAGGAAGCTTTGTAGAAATGGGGCACGATTCGTTTGAATTTCAGTCATGAAGGCAATCAACGTGTCCATATCAAATGCACCGATATTAAAATCGGGCCACTTAAAATCAGAGGCCAATTCATCCACAATCACGGTTGAATGAATATTTCCCTCACCGAATTGCTTAAGATAATCCCAGACGACAAATGCCCCCATGGACCAGCCTACAAGTATGACATCCTTTAATCCCAGTTTACCTATGAATGCATGAAGATCTTTGGCATAAACGGAGACCGTATTTCCGTAATGTACATGATTTGACTGACCATGGCTTCTTAAATCAAGTAGGATCGTTCTATATTTTTCCGAAAAGTACGGAAGCTGCCTTTTAAAGAACCGGCTGCTCATCCACACACCATGGATAAAAATAACCGGTCTTCCCTGGCCCTTTTCTTCATAAAACAACCGAACGCCCTCTTCCACCTCAATAAATGCCATTCTATCCCTCCTTCACTATTTTTTCACAGCCCATTCCCTATTATTATGTATTGCATATCTCCTTTTAACATTCCTTCCTATAAAAAAATATTGTCAAACCTGATTTTAGAGTTGATAATGAAGTATATTTTTATTGATATCTTCATCCTGAAAGGACGGAAATTTAATGAAGAGCTTTATCAAAAACTATCGATCCTCTTTAATATTACTGACTGCCATTATTATCGGTGGGCTAGCTGGCGTGGTTTTCGGGGAAAAAACCTCGATCATACAGCCGCTAGGGGACTTATTCTTAAATCTGATGTTCACGATCATCGTGCCATTGGTATTTTTCAGCATTGCTTCAGCGATTGCCAATATGAGCGGAATGAAGCGTCTCGGAAAAATCATGGGAAGCATCGTTCTCGTTTTCCTGACAACAGCCGCTTTAGCTGCCGTCATTGGATTCATTGGGACAACCATCGTAAATCCGTTGGAAGGCACAGATACGACAGCCATTAAGGAACTGATGGAAAACAGTTCCCCTGAAGAGACCATCGAAGAAGTTTCTTTCTTCAGTCAGCTGGTCAACACTGTAACCGTTTCCGATTTCCCAGAACTGTTCTCTAGAAGCAATATGCTTCAGCTTATCGTTTTCTCGGTATTAATCGGGCTTTCCACTGCACTGGCCGGTGAGAAAGCAAGACCGATTACCGAGTTTTTGACAGCGGGTACGGCTGTCATGATGAAGGTCGTCAAAATCGTCATGTACTATGCTCCAATTGGACTTGGTGCCTATTTTGCGGCGATAATCGGGCAGCTTGGGCCGCAGATTTTAGAAGGCTACGCTCGCACTTTCATTCTTTATCTAGTCTTGGCCTTGATTTATTATTTCGGCTTCTTCACTTTGTATGCCTTTATCGCAGGCGGAAAAGATGGAGTTAAACTATTTTGGAAAAATGCCCTGACACCGTCCATTACAGCCATTGCAACATGTTCTAGTGCCGCATCCATTCCAGTCAATCTGGAATCAGTCAAGAAAATGGGCGTGCCTAAGGATATAGCGGAGACTGTCATCCCACTCGGAGCCAACACTCATAAAGATGGTTCGGTATTCGGCGGGGTATTGAAAATCGTTTTCCTATTCAGCTTATTTGGAAAGGATATGACAAGCATATCAAGCATTTTAAGTATACTGGCTGTTGCCTTTTTGGTTGGAGCCGTTATGGGTGCCATTCCTGGGGGCGGCATGATTGGGGAAATGCTGATTCTGAGTGTATTCGGCTTCCCTATTGAAGTCCTGCCGATCATTGCCGTTATATCCACGATCATCGATGCTCCTGCTACACTGCTTAACTCAACAGGAAACACCGTTTGTGCCATGCTTGTCACAAGGCTAGTTGAGGGAAAAAAATGGTTAAAACAAGCATTCATTAAAGAAGCTGTATGATTCTTATAACTGACTGGCTCCTGGTTAAAACAGGAGCCAGCTTTTTCATTTTTCGCGCCTTTCTTTCAAACAGTACTTTAATTGACAAGGGGTTCCTACCCCTTACATAGAATTAAAGATTGAAGGAGGGATTTGAATGTTAATGAAATGTTTGGTAATTTCATAAATCGTCAAGGTAAATTTCATATTGAATTTGCTGAATCGCACGAATCGATAAACGGCAGGGCTTGCCTCTTTTATAGTTGGTTTAAAAGGATACAAAAAGAGGATCTGAAGGCCTATAGCTCGTATCTATGGCCTCGGGAATACTATTAAAGTACTTTAATATAACGGTGATATGTTCATTAGATACATGAATGGTCCCTTTTATCTATCGATATAACACTTTTTACGAAATCAATGTCATTCATATCTATAGAGTGAAGTTCTGCATGTATGAGGACATGTAGGGCCTTGCCCGAAGTAGTATTTGCGGTTGATTATATGCTAAGAAGTTTACTTTATTCCTGTTACGTAAAGATCAGTTAAATCACATTTAGCGAAGTAAGAGTTGTAATGGGATATTTCATCTAAATAAGTGAAAAAGCAATCAAGATAACGTTTAAGCGTCAGACAGTATCATCAGAATATTTATGGGTTGATATATGGTTCAAGTATTTAGTTAGATTAGCATCTAATAGCTGTTGAAAAGTGTCCAAGTCAGTTGTTGTCTAATTATCTTCTAACCAAGTTAAAAATTGGTGCATATCAGCGCTATAACATTTAAAATTGGACATTTTAAGCCCTTCAGTAGCTAATGTCTTAAAAAGACATAATCCCGAAGCATTGGTATTCCTCCGTTATTATAATTTTACACAATAAATTTATTAATTATAATATCACAGACGAAATTGCTAATCCCGCTATTTATTGAATTAGCTGTAATTAAACTGCAAACGTCCCTATAAGATATAGAA
>NZ_JBHVQU010000033.1:0-35096 GCF_042886655.1 Peribacillus sp. NPDC058002
GGCCATAGCCTTTTTTAAGATTTCAACTTCTTGCTTTAACCGAAGGTTTTCCTTCTGAATGGCAGCTAATTCCTTTGGAGTCATAGACTCTTCCCCTAAACCGATAGGGGTAAATTCTTTAACCCATTTATAAATGGTAACTTCTGATACGCCATATTCGCCGCTTAATTCTTTAACTGAATTACCCGAGTGATAAAGATCTACAATAGTCTTCTTGAATTCATTATTATATTTTTTACCTGTATTCTTACGTTCCAAGACGGACACATCCTCTCAAAAATCATTGTAAGGACTTAACTAAAATGTGTCCATGAAACTATACTAACTCCACTTCGATTATATTTTTCCATTAATAATTTACAGTGTGTAATTAAATGCTTATTAAATCATTCTTCATTATAAGCTTGGTTATATAAGTTAATAGCATCTTGCAATGTAGTTCTTCGGGGATTATCTTTGGCCGTTTGATCTTGTATAGCATCTTCTGCCAAGTGAGTGAAGTCCTCAGGATTGACATCAAAGGACTTTAGAGTAGGAATATTGACGTCTTTAACAAGTTTTTTAACAGCAACAACAGACTTTTCTGCGGCTTCCATTGGTGATAGTCCTTCAATATTTTCACCTAATACCCTAGCAATGTTTGCAAATCGTTCTGGACAAGTTAATAGATTAAAATTCATGATATACGGAAGAAGGATTGCATTTGCAACACCATGGGGGACATCATAATACCCACCTAGTGGATGTGCCAATCCGTGGGTACTTCCTAGACCAATTTGCGGGAAAGCCATGCCTGCGATAGTGCTACCTAGCATTGTATTTTCTCTTGCCTTATAGTTATCACCCTGTGCATACGCTTTCCGTAGACTATTTCCAACTAAACGAATAGCTTCTAGGGCAAGAGCATCAGTAATAGGAGAACTGCCAGTAATCGCTGCTTTAGTCGTATAGGCTTCTATTGCATGTGTTAATGCATCTACACCAGTAGCTGCAGTTATGGCTGGAGGTAAACCAATTGTTAACATTGGATCAACTAAAGAAACTGTCGGTGCCATTAGAGGACTTCCGATACTCGCTTTCCAATTTCTTTTTTTATCTGTAATAACAGCCCACTGTGTAACTTCACTTCCTGTCCCAGATGTTGTAGGAATCGTAATAACTGGAGACCCTTGTTTTGTAAAAGTTCTCCCACCAATATCATAATCAATAACGTGACCATCATTTTCGGACATTATACTAATAGCTTTACAAGCATCCATAGCACTTCCGCCACCTACAGCAACAAAAGAGTCACAATTGTGTTGCTTAAAAACGTTAACTCCCTTTTCAACCGTTGCCGCTGGAGGGTTTGAAGGAACCTCATTATAAATAACATATTCTAGTTCACTTGTAGTAATAGATGATAGAATTACCTCTAATAGCCCCGCATTAATAATTCCTTTATCAGTTACAATCATGGTTTTTTTTGATCCTAATTTGACAAGTTCTTCTCCAACATTTTTAGCCACATCTTTTCCGAAAACTAACTTAGTACCCATAAATATACTGAACAAATGATTACTCATATTTTAATTCTCTCCTTTTATTAGTTAAATTTAGTCAAAGTAATTATTTCTTAACACTTGCTAGATAGAGATAGGATGTTCCTCATCTCAACCTAGCTTAAGTCTATTAATAAACGAGATTTATAAAATCTGAAATCATTATTAATACATTTTTAAAACATATCTCATCGCAAACTCTTTACTACCGTTATTTCCTCAAGTAAACCTACTAGTCCCTCTCTCAGCCCATATAGGAAGCATTAAACAACCTTCATCTGTATCAAATGGATTGGCAGGGAAACACAAGTCTTAGGATTTCCATATCCTGAGCTATATTGAATTGACGGTCTACCTTTATAAGTAGATTTGGGATGATACCAAATTATCCATCTCGCCATTCTTTTTCTACATACATAAACATTCATTTGAGTATCCTAATACTTTTCGAAATTTAAATTTAAGTATTGTAATTTATTAATGAATTTTTAGTCTTGGTGCAAAATCTTTATAAGTCTCAAACTTGAGTTTTTTACTAACTTCAAGTTTATAGAACGGTTCATTTATCTGGTCTAAATTTTCTTTAGTAAACATAACAGGTGGAATAAGAACGGCATAAGGTATTTCCTCATTTCCATTTAAAATCGCAGCACTCATTTGGTAAGCAGTTGCCCCGATTGCCATTGGATTACGATCATTAGTACCCAACATCTTACCCTGTTCAATTGCACTAATAGCTTCATCTTCCAGATCTCCACCAACAATATATATAGGATCTTGAAGACGTCCAGCTCCCTCAACTGCTGCCATAACCCCAAGGGCTTGATTTGCATTATGAGCAAAAATTGCATCTAATTTCCCCTTAGGATGAGCACTTATAATGTCTTTGGTTACTGTAAATGATTTATCACGTTGATAATCTCCAGGTTGTTTGGCCACTTGCTCGAGGCCTGTATTATTTTTAAGTTCTGTCTCAAATCCTCTCTCACTGTCATAAGTATGTGGAACACCTAATTGTCCAATAACCTGAGCAACCTTTCCTTGACCACCAAGTTTTTCGGAGATTACTTTCGCAGCATTAATACCAGACCCTTCATCGAACCCTGCGACAGTTCGTATATTTTCATCATCAAATGGACGATCAAGTGCCACTACATCAATACCGGCTGCTCGTAATTTATTTAATGCAATTCTTTCTGAAGTAGGGTCAACTGCACAGAATATGACTAAATCTACTTTTTGAGTAATAAAAGTATCTACTGCTGCTAACTGCTTATTTATATCACCCTCCGCATTAACAAACTCTAATTCATTTCCATCAGAATGTGCTTGAATTTCAATTGCATCTTTCATAATTTTAAAAACTTTAAATTCAAGAGATGGAATAGTTAATGCAATTTTATAACCACCTTTTTCTGTATGCACAATACCAACATCAGGTATTTCTCCTATTTTAAATACTTCTTGAGTAGTTATTTTTTGTCCATGGTAATCAAGTGTGGCTTGTTTATCGGGATTTACAGAAGTGGTAGACTCATTTTGACTACAACCGATAATCATTAAAAACATAAAAATCACCAAGAAAATTAACGAACTTCTAAAAAAAACTTTCGTTTTCATGTTTATTTTTACCTCCCTTTCTTAGAGTTTTTATATACTTTTAGAACAATTTATCTATCACTCTCTTCAAAAGAGATATTTTACCCTTTTCTTTTTGAATAACTATCAATCATGACTGCAACAATAACTAAAAGCCCTTTAATAATAAATTGCCAATAAGTAGATACTCCCATGAGATTAAGACCATTGTTTAAGACACCCATAATTGTTACACCGATTAATGTACCACCAATTCCACCAATTCCACCTGATAAAGCAGTCCCACCAATTACAACTGCAGCTATTGCATCCAGTTCATACCCCTGCCCGATAGTTGGCACACCCGAAGTGAATTTTGATGCCATGATATATCCAGTAAAACCCGCCGCTAGTCCCGATATTGAATATATAAGGATTTTGTAGAAATTCACAGATACTCCCGCTAAACGGACAGCCTCCTCATTCCCACCAATAGCAAAAGTATATTCACCAAATTTTGTTTTTTTAAGGGTGAAAAATGATAAAACAATTAGTAGAAAAAATATAATGACTGGAATGGGGATAATCCCTATTTTTTCACTCCCAATAAAATTAAAACCATTTATAATTATTGGAATTGGGCTTGATTCAGATAAAACCATAGCTATACCGGTAGCAATTCCCATAGTTCCTAATGTAACTATAAAAGGTTGTAGGTGAAATGTGGTAATGAGTATCCCAGCTATAGCCCCAAAAATCGCACAAATAATAACACCTAATAGTGCAGCAGAATACATCCCCATACCAATACTGATAAAATAAGCAATTAAAACACCACTCATTGCTACTATAGAACCTACACTTAAATCAATTCCGCCAGACAAGATTACAAACGTCATAGCAAGTGATATAATTCCTATGACTGTAATTTGATCAATGATTGAAATTATATTATTTTGAGTTAGAAAGTACTCTGATTGAAATGAAAATAAAACAACTAAAGTTAGAAGAGCGGTAATTAACCCCTTAGCATTACCCATTTCATTCCATTTCCTAATGATGAAATGAGGTTGCTTATTAATTCTATTAACTCCTGTTTGAGTTTTATTAACATCCGGCGTACTATTAAGCATCAATTCCCCACTCCTTCAATTGCATATTTCATAACTACCTCTTCGGTTGCTTCAGCACGTTCTATTATCCCTCCAACTTTCCCAGAATTCATTATAAGAATCCTATCACTCATTGCAAGAATCTCTGGTAATTCAGAAGATACCATTATAATTGATAACCCATCAGAAGTTAGATGCTTAAGTTGAGTATAAATTTCAGCCTTTGCTCCTACATCAACTCCACGAGTCGGTTCATCAATAAGGAGTACTCTTGGATTAGTATTTACCCATTTTGAAAGGACAACCTTTTGTTGATTACCTCCACTAAGTCTATCTATTTTTTGATTTATACTACTGGCTTTAATGTTAAATTCCTTAATATTTTTATCTGAAATTTTTGTTCGTTTGGTTTCATTAATTCTAAAATTCTTCACATAGTTTGACAAACTCGGTAAAGTATTGTTCTGTTTTACAGAAAGCTGCAAAACTAAACCGTTCCTTTTCCTATCTTCTGTAACGAAAGCAAACCTATTTTTTATAGCATGTAAAGGTGAGGAATTTTCTATAGGCTTACCATCTATTGATATTGTTCCTCTTTTAACGCTCCTTACACCAAATAATGTTTCAAGTAGTTGCGTTCTACCGGACCCCATTAGCCCAGCAACACCAATAATTTCACCTTTTCGCAATGAAAAATTAACATTATCTATAACATCATTTCCTAATCCTTCCACTTCCAGAATAACTGGTGCATGATCATCAATTTGCTTCGTATACGTATATTGCACCTCTCTACCAACCATCATTTGAATGATCTTTTCTTCAGTTACATCCTTTATTAAAGATTCACCTGAGTTATTTCCATCCTTTAGTACAACGACCCGCTCACAAACTTCTATAATTTCATCTAGTTTATGGGATATATATATAATTGATACGCCAGTAGCTTTTAAAAGATTTATTATCTCAAATAGCTGTTTTATTTCATTTTGGGCTAAAGCAGAAGTTGGTTCATCTAATATAATAATCTTTGCATCTCCTAATGTAGCTTTCGCAATTTCCACCAACTGTTTATTTGCTATACTCAGAGATTTAACCTTCTGGTTTACATCCAAACAAAACCCATACTTATCCAATAGTTCTTGAGAAAGCCTTCTCATTTTTTTATGATCAATAACTCCACATGTACTAGGTTCATTTCCAAGGAAGATGTTCTCTGCTACTGTGAGATGATCAATAAGGCTCAATTCTTGATGGACAATTCTTACTCCAAGATCATGTGCTTTTCTGGGATTTATAATTCTGACATTTTTATCGTTAATAATTATTTCCCCAGAATCAGGTTTATGAACTCCGCAAAGTACTTTCATCAAAGTAGATTTCCCTGCTCCATTCTCACCCATTAGAGCTACTACTTCACCTTGATATAATGAAAGATTAACTTCATTTAAAATAGTAATTTCAGAAAAAGACTTTACAATAGATTTCATCTCACCTATTTTTTTTTGATTCCTCTCCTTGACATTATTGCCCATAATAACCCTCCTTATTAAATGTAACCCCTTTCATTTCAATGCTTAATTATCTATCACCCAACCGCCACCAAAATGCTTCAAGTTAAACATGAACCAGGCTAGTTAACTGAGTTTCTTTGTTTGTTGCTATTTTTAAAATTATTCGTTTAATGAATCGTTTAATTCGTAGAGCATTGATATTTTCTTCACAGATTAAACTATTCTGGCTATAATATTCTTGGTATCCGCAATATGATTTTTTGGAAAGAAATCTAACCCCTTTCTACCGACAGTCACAATTGCTACTTACCTTTTAAATCATCCATTTTATTTTCCTCACATTGATTGATTTATTTGTTCTTTATTTCTTCTTTTTTAATTCCTGTTTTAATCTCATAATATCGGGGGAAAATATACGTGAATCCATATATTTTACATTTGTCGGGACAATGATCGGGAAGTCAATTTGCTGAAGAATATCTTTCTCTATATTAATTCCTGGTGCTATTTCTCTAAGTATGATTCCTTCTGTTGTTAAATCAAACACAGCCCGTTCTGTTATGTAACATGCTTTTTGATTTCTTTTCAGGGCAAATGATCCTGACCATGTAATTTGCTCAACATCTTTAACGAATTTACATTTTATTCCTTCTTGTATGATACTTAACTCTCCGTTTGCAATTTTTGCTTTGAAATCTCCAACAGTTAGTGTTCCTAGAAAAAATACCTTTTTTGAATTCTGAGTAATATTAATAAAACCACCTGGTCCAACAATGCGTTCCCCAAATTTACTTACATTTACATTCCCAGTATGGTCTACTTCAGCAAACGATATGAAAGCTAAATCAAGACCTCCACCATCATAAAAGTCAAATTGGTATGGCTGGTCAAGAATCGCATCAAAATTCACTCCAGCTCCAGCATCGTTTCCTAAAGCAGGTACTCCTCCAATAATTCCTTGCTCTACTGTAAATGTCACATCCTTATAAATTTCTTCTTCTGCTGCTACCGAGGAAATACCATTAGCTATGCCAAACCCTAAATTCACAACTGCATTAGGAAAAAGTTCCATAGCTGCTCTTCGCGCAATGACTTTTCTTACATCTAATTGAATTTTTGGTATATCTTTAATGGGTTTTTTAATCAAACCAGCATAACTTGCATCAAATTTAGTAGTATATGTTTGCCACGGTTCCTTATCTACTATAAGATAATCTACAAATATACTAGGGACTTTTACATCTTTACCTGAAATCGTTCCATTTTGGGCTAAACGTTCTACTTGTGCAATTACTATCCCTCCGGAACGTTTCGTAGCCTGTGCAATAGATAAATTCTCACCAAATACGGCTTCATTTTCCATCGTCAAATTCCCTTTTTCATCAGCAGTAGTTGCTCTAATGAAGGCAACATCAATATCAAAATTTTTGTAATGGAGCCATTCTTGACCTTCAATTTCTATTAAGTTTATTAAATCAGGACCCCTTTTTGTTCCTTGTCTTCCACCACCTATACGGGGATCTATGAAAGTATGTAAACCAACATGAGTAATTAATCCTGGTCGTCCAGCAGCCATTTCTCGCGTTAACTGTGAGAGAACACCTTGAGGTAGAGTGTACGCTTCGATTTCTCCATTAATTGCCATATTAGCCATTTTAGGACTATTACTTAACGTTCCACAAATTGACCTTTTTACTAGTTTCGACTTCGCTAAACGATTAACTCCAGTTTCTTTCCAATCCCCGATACCTACAGCATGAATAACAGTCAAAGATTTAGGAGACTCGGTTTTATTGAAACGTTCTTCTAATGAGATAATAAGTGCTTCTGGAACAGCATGACCACCACCTGACCCGCCAATCCATAGTGTATGGTGATCTTTTAAAAAAAATGCTGCGTCTTCTACATCAATCAATTTAACCATCTGTTTCATTCCTCTCTTCTAAATACATACCTCTATACTCTTCAAGAAATAGCTAGCATTAAACTATCAGCCGATTGAAATTGATGTAATGTAATATAATATTGAAGTTAATTGCCTTAACAGGATTACAATAGTTACACTATAATTTGCAATTTCTTCAGAGCCAATTTTCATTTATATTTTTATACTATTCTACTAGAGATAACGCTTACATAAAATAGTAAACCGTTACCCTATATAGGCAGTTTGTTATTTCGATATCAGATGTTGTTTTATTATCTTCTTATTCTGAAATTTTAAAGGGAAACCGAAATGGTATCACCACCAATAAAGATAGGATCATAAATCGAATTCTGTCATAACCGTATGAAAATGCTAGGTTCAATGTAAAAATTTGAGGCCTTCCATGCTTCTGCATTGCGATGTTTGAGTTGGAGAAATCATGAGGAATAGTTTAGTTCTTTAATATTTTTGCAAAAGAGTTCTTGGGTATTATTTTCGTCTAATTATTCATTTCTGAACCATTGATAAATCTGTTGATTTATTATCACAAATTATTTAAATCAACAGCAATACCACGATTTTCATTTAAAGAATTGATCTTTTTCATATCTTCTTGAGTTAACTCAAAATCAAAAATATTGGCATTCTCAATAATGCGATGTTCTTTTGTTGACTTAGGAATCGTCACCACTTCATTTTGAATATCCCATCGCAAAATCACTTGTGTAATGGATTTATTATACTTTATACCGATTTCACTAAGAGTTTGGTTATCTAAGAGCTCACCTCTCATAAGTGGTGCCCACGCCTCAAGCTGAATACTTTGCCTCTTGCAGTACTCATGCAATTCTGACTGTATTAAACACGGGTGATATTCTATTTGATTAACCATCGGTGTTATTTCCGAATCAGCTATTAAATCCTCTAGATGGTTAATGTTGAAGTTACTAACACCGATAGCGCGAACACGACCATCATTGTATAACTTTTCAAAAGCTTTCCAAGTCTCCTTATATTTCCCATCAATTGGCCAATGTATTAAATATAAATCTAAGTAGTCTAAACCAAGCTTTCTCATACTTAATTCAAATGCTGCTATAGTAGAATCATATCCTTGGTCTAAATTCCAAACTTTTGTCGTTATGAAAAGCTCTTCACGATCAACATCAGATTCCTTTATTGCTCTCCCTACTCCTTCCTCATTTTCATAAAAAGCTGCTGTGTCAATACTACGATAACCATTACTAAGAGCTGATTTTACAGACTTCACCACTTCTTGCCCTTGTTCTGCTTTATACACTCCTAAACCAAGCCAAGGCATCTTCACCCCGTTATATAAAGTTGTGCAATCTTTTAGACTTTTTGTCATTAATAATATCTCCTTTATCATCTATTTATTGTATTTAGAAACCTAAGATATTTACTATTTCAGACAGGAAACCAAGTTCCTTCAATATAATTGACTTAGTTCGTTCCTTTCTTCATTGGTTTGATCTAAATAATAGCCACATTGTAATAAAAATTTTAAATTCATAAAAGCTGAAGCAAAAAACTTTGGTAGAATTCCCACCTAAATTACTCTTCTTATAAAACCTGTTGGAAAAAGTAACACTAGCTCTTGAATTAATCATACACACTTATTTTTTTCTTCCGAATTTTACCTAACTGTTAGTAGAGCGGTTTACTATTTGTTATTTTTTAGTTTAATTCACCGATATTTTTTTGTCAATGATAATTCAGAATATTCACTAAAATAAACTATAAATTGAATTGAAATGAGTTTTTACTTCCCTTGGTGCCCAATGCTAAAGAGTAAACGAAGTCTTCCATGTTTTCCCCATCCTTTCGTTTACTGCTTGTGCCAATTCAATCACTCTACAAGCATACGCCCATTCGTTGTCATACCAGGCTAATATTTTAATTTGATTCTCCACTGCCATGATTGAAAGTCCATCTACAACTGCCGACTTATCACACCCTATAAAATCTGCTGATACTAAGGGCTCTTCTATATAGTTGATATAATGGGAGAGACTTTTATTTGCTGCGGTATGAAATACTGATTTCACTTCACACAGTGATACCTCACGTGCCACTTGAACAGTGAGATCGATTAAAGAAACATCTTGGGTAGGAACACGAATCGATATTCCCTCAATATAAGGAGCGAGATGCGGAAGAACATCTGCAAGTGCCTTCCCCGCTCCTGTTGTAGTCGGGATGATAGATTGAGTACAAGCTCGGGCTCTACGTAAATCTATATGCGGGTTATCTATATGTTTTTGATCTGAAGTAAAGGAGTGAACCGTGGTCACCCATCCCCTTTTAACTTGAAAAGCTTGGTCTAATATACTTAAAATTGGGGCAACACAGTTAGTCGTACAGGAAGCTGCTGATAAAATAGTGTGCTTTGAAAGATCCAACAGATGATCATTCACTCCCATAACCACCGTTAAATCCATCTGTTTTCCAGGTGCTGTAATAATTACAGTAGAAGCCCCTGCTGCTATATGTTTTTGTGCTCCTTGGCGTTCATTGAATTTTCCGGTAGCATCGATGACTATATCTACATTCATTCGTCCCCATGGAATGTTCTCTGGTTCACGTTGAGATACAACTTGTATGAGGTCTCCGTTAATTAAAAGACTTCCATCTTGGATGGAAATATCTGCGTTCCAGGTTCCGTGCACGGTATCGTATTTTAATAAATGAACTACTGTTTCTACAGGATAAGTGGAATTAATTACTTCTAACTTAAGTTGATTATGTTTACTAGATAACATTTTCCTAATCAACATCCTACCGATTCTGCCCGTACCACTAATGCCAATTCTTCTTTTCATCTTGATTTCTCCTTTCATCTCTAACCCTCACTTTCATGATGTAATTATTTATTAAAATCATCACTTCAGTTGAAGTAACGATTTGTTTATATGGACCGCCTGAATCAATCGAAATAACTGATTAGTAGTTAATCGTAAATTGTCAAAAGTAACTTTTGAATCCATTGCTTGTTCAATGGACATGGGTGCATTCAGAATAGAGAAGCAAGAAGTTATACCGAGTTGATTTAAAGTAGATGGCTCCTCTGCTATACCGCCTGCTAGTGCTATGACTGGAATCTGGTGATTATGTGCTAATTTTGCTACACCTAAAGGAGTCTTTCCCATTGATGTCTGTCCATCTAACTTTCCTTCACCTGTAATAACAAAATCGACACCTTGAATTTTTTCTTCCATTCTAATTAAATCTAAAATTAACTGAACTCCAGAATGGAGATGGGCCTGTAAGAATCCTGCAAATGCAGCTCCAAGACCACCTGCTGCTCCTGCACCAATTAGGTTATGAATATCCGTATCTAGCTCATTCAGAACAACCTGTGCAAAGTTTTCAAGCCCTTTATCGAGCTCTTTTATCATTTCTACCGTTGCTCCTTTTTGAGGACCAAACACGAAAGTAGCCCCAGTTGGCCCGTAAAGAATATTTTTCACATCACATGCCATTTTGAACGTGCAATCCTTCAACTTGGGATGTGCTTGGGTTACGTCAATTTCACGAATTCTTTGCAGTTCTTTCCCTCCCAGCCCTACTTCTTCATTGTGTTGATCTAAGAAGCTAAAGCCTAGTGCTTGAAGCATTCCAACACCAGCATCATTCGTAGCACTTCCACCAAGTCCAATGACAAAATCATGATACCCTTTTTCTATCGCATCATATATAAGTTCGCCAACACCATATGTAGTGGTAACAGATGGATTGCGTTTGTTAGAAGCAACCAGTGGCAAACCACATGCCGCTGCAACTTCAATAACCGCTGTTTTTCCATCCCCTAAAACACCATATACAGCATCTACTTTTTCATTTAACGGTCCTGTTACTTTTTTATTAATCAATAACCCGTCAGTTGCCTGGACCAAGGCTTCCACAGTACCTTCGCCCCCATCTGCTAGAGGAAAGGTTACAATTTCGGCATCATGATAGACATCTTCTATTCCTAAAGAAATGGCTTTGCTACCGTCTATAGAAGAAATGCTTCCTTTAAATGAATCGATCGCAATTAAAACCTTCATTTTTTTGCCCCCCTTTATTACCTTATTATAGATAAAGTAAACATGAGGATGTAACAGGCTATGTGACAAATATTTAAACGGTATTTTGTTTTTGGTAACAAAAAAACTTCAAACTAAAGAGTTTGAAGTAAAAGTGCAATATGAAGCTTAACAGAGTCATGAAAGCATTTCGGATTAACCTTTGTTTTTTCGGCAATTTTCTCAAGACGATATTGTAGAGTGTTTTTATGGATAAATAAATCCTCAGCTGTCTTTTTTAAAGAAAGATTATATTTATAATAGGTATGCAACACTGTTATTTCCTCTTCTGAAAGCTTGCCGACTAGTTTCGTTGCAAAGTCACTTCTTATATGAGGATCTATATGTCCCATAATCATTTCTAGGTCAAGGTT
The DNA here is from genome assembly GCF_042886655.1 of Peribacillus sp. NPDC058002. Lineage (NCBI taxonomy): Bacteria > Bacillati > Bacillota > Bacilli > Caryophanales > Bacillaceae > Peribacillus > Peribacillus sp. NPDC058002. The sequence continues at coordinate 12,135 of NZ_JBHVQU010000033.1, forward strand.
CGCATATTCGCACATAAGTACATGCTTTGAAAGTGCATATTTTAAGGCATGTTTTGCGTGTTTATAGGACATTTCGAGTTCTTCTAAAACGCCAACACTACCAATACCGATAGAACAGTCAGTGCGCATGGATTGGAAATAAGTTTTGAATGTTTGTATGGTAGTTTTATATTGTGACCCATTTACAATGATGGCATATTGGTTTGGGAATAAATAACAGAAGAGTTTGATTCCCTGGTTTAGTAAGATATCACACAGATTAACAGGAAGAGAAGATGCCTTCAACCCGTGTATATGAAGGATACATACAAATGCTTTCTCTTCTAGCTTATATTGAAGTTGATTTAAGTGTTCACTCATAAAATCATTCATTTTTTCGTTTTCGAAAATAAGCATGCGAACCACAGAGGAACGAAGTTCATCTAGAGAATGAGCTTTTCCTGCTATCATTTGTTCTTTAATCAATACTTCCGTAATCTTTGTGAGTAAAAACCCCAACGATTTACACTTCTCAGGATCACCGGAAATACCGATGATACCAAGCAGTTGTTGATTAATCATAACAGGATAGTTAATGCCCTTTTTTGTGCCAGTGAATCCGTGATTTTCAAAAACTTCTATTATACTCCCCTTTTCTTGTACTTGGAAGGCAGCTTCATGAAAAGAGTCAATTCGGTTTCGATCAGTACTCGCAATAATTTTTCCATCTAATTGTATAAAGTTGATGTCTTTTCCAATAACTTCTTTTGCTGCATCTACAATCATTTGGGCTAAAAAGCGGCTAATCTTGAAATTTTCTTTCATTATGGTTTATATCCTTTTCTATAGATTTACCTTTTTTTATCTTACCCATTGAGGTAGTGATGGTTTTAGTTATGGTGCAAAAAAACAAGAAAACTTTATTGCTTTCATATGGCTTTCAACGCCTAGTTTTTATTTAAATAAAAGCTTAACCTGAGCATTTTTTTATTCCTCCATAATACCATCAGGGGGGGGTTAGTGCACAAAACGTTCTAGTGAAGCAGATACTACAGGTTATCTCCCATGCACTTAGGAATTGTTCTTCCCGAACATTAGTTAGCTGAATCAAAGCTTTATGTATAGGATGATCCTATTATGAGAGTGAGATAACCTTAACGTCGGCATCAGCCCTTTTAAATCTTTGCCATTACATCCGATAAATGCTACCAATATTAAAGTGCAATATACAAAGCAGAACATTCTATGAATTTAAACTGGTCTTAAATTCCAAAATTTGACACCCTTAAAATTTTAATGTTTGATGAAGTAACCACACTTCCAAAGTTCTCTAAATTCACAAGAAAGTGATAAGTTTCTGCTAATACACTATTTAGGCATATAAAACCGAGATAAAATAAATTAATTTGTATGGTATTGGTTCTTATTTTTAATGTTATCTTTATTTATATGATCAGTCTCATATCTTAAGTTAATCCGAAAAAGTTATTAACTATCATTTTGAGTGGTTTGCATTTTTAGAACTCATGTTGTTAATAGTTCGTATGAACCCTTTTTGACTATATTCTTTAATTGTTTCTTGATCATAACCCAAATCTTTCAAAATTTCTTCTGTATGTTCACCAAGTTTTGGAGGTGATTTTCGTAACTCTAAGGTCTCACCATTATATTGGACTGGATGTGATAGTAATCTTACTTTGCCTGCTGTAGGATGGTCAAAGCTTAGGATACATTTATTCCATTCAACTTGTGGATCTGATTCAACTTGCTCATAATCATTAACAAATGAACACCATATTTCGTTTGCTTTGAATAATTCATACCAATATTCTGTTGTATTTTTCTTTAGATGCTGAACTGTTCTCGCGTTAATTTCTTCTCGTTTTTCAAACTGATCATTCTTGGTCCACTCCAAAAACTTTTCATCATCAAACACACTAGCTAACTTAACTGTTGGAGTTAAGGACAAACAAATGTAACCGTTTTGGGTTTCAAAGATCCCATAAGGTGCTTGGTGAAATCTTGATGATATTCCCGACTCACTCCGATCATATAGGTTAAAGCCATTTAAATAGTAATTGAACGGCTCAATTTGCAAGTCTAACGCAGCATTCAATAGATTACTTTCGACTTTTTTGCCATTCCCGGTAATTTGGCGTTCAAAAAGTGCTCCAACTATACCTAATGCTCCTAGCACGGCTGCATGTTGATCAATAATTGCACTACCAACTAATGTTGGAGGTTGATCTTTCCGTCCATTCAAACTTGCTAATCCACTCATCGCTTGAAGGAGGAGATCTTGTCCTGGACGATCTCGATAAGGACCGGTAGAACCAAAGCCTGAGAACGAAGCATATATAATAGAAGGATTTATTTTTAATACATCTTCATATCCAAATCCTAAACGCTCCATAACACCAGGGCGAAAGTTTTCCACAATTACATCTGTATCACGTATCATGTTATAAACGATTTCCTTACCTTCATCCGTACGAATATCGAGACTTAAACTACGTTGATTTCTACCAGCCAGTAAATAAAATACACTTTCTTCATTTAAGAAAGCGTTAACTCCTGACCAATGTCGTTCATAAGCCCCTTTAGGCGACTCTATTTTGATAACATCTGCTCCCATGTCAGCTAAAAATTGAACAGCAGACGGTCCCTGTAAGAAATGCGTAAAACTTAAAACTTTGACGTTATGCAACATATTTTCATCCCCCAAATATTATTTATTTTCAAAAAATTAGAAAAAATTAGTTTAACCATCGGTTATTCAAAACATTTCATTAAATATTAATTCCTATATCAATCACTCTGAAATCTATTTTTTACGTTCATGCACACAGTAGATTAATAGCTCGATGTAACAAAGATGGGATATAACCCCACTACGTTCCATAAATGTAATGAGGATCCTTACGAATGTTTTTCATATCAACTTGGAAGATTGAAGCACATTACCTGCTAAAAATGACATTATACTGTTTCCTGTTTTCTTTGAGACACTTCTTTCACTTCTTTCTTTGCATCCTTTTTCTTACTTATTTGATAGATAACTCCAAAAACCAAACCAAACACCACTGTTAGTGTTCCCCACCAGAGGTTGATATTCAAACCTTTTAACGAAGACAAAGTCGGTGGAGATACAATACCGTAAACCATAATAATGGCACCCAAAATACTAAAAACCATACTCATCGTAAAATTCAAGTCAGCAAATCTTTGCATTATTCTTCCTCCTTTTAAAAGAATAGGATATTCATTATAATAAAGAGCGTGACTGACAGCGTTGCCAATAAAGCTGGCTTACGATACCAAGGTAATAGGGAATGGTCTACTTTTTTCGTAATTCCATATACTAGCCCATCAAGTTCATCTGTTTGTTTTGGCTTTGTCATTAGACTTATTACCACTTCTACTACAAAGGCAACAAAGAAGGCCCACCATGCTCTCCAAAAGTTCCCTGCGGCTGCACTGCCAAAATAATCATAAGGCACTGTATAATACAGTATAAGTGCTGTAATAGTCCCTGTCACAACACCAAAAAATCCCCCCCACCCTGTTGCTCTCTTCCAAAACATCCCTAGTATGAATATTGCGAAAATAGGTGCGTTAAAGATTCCAAAAAGAGTTTGAATATAGTCCATCATGCTTGGGAAGCCCATGACTATATAAGCTGCACCTATACTGATAATAACTCCAGCTGCTGTAGAAATGCGCCCCATATTTAGATAATGAGAGTCTGAGGCATTTTTTTTAAAATAGGCCTGATAAATATCATAGGTCCAAACGGTTGTAAAAGCGGTTACATTCCCAGCCATACCAGACATAAAGGAAGCTAGAAGTGCTGTAATACCTAAACCTAATAAACCTGTAGGGTAATAATTAGCAATTAACAACGGTAATGCCATATCGAAAGATCCATTGGGGCTTTCGGGTCCAAGATTAGGGAGGAGCAAAATGGCTGCGATTCCAGGAATAATAGTTATAATAGGAGCAAAGAGTTTAAAAAATGAACCAATAATAGATGTGTTTTGAGCAGCTGCCATGTCTTTTGCCGCCAACGCCCTTTGTATTACTAGAAAATCTGTAGTCCAGTAGCCAAATCCCAAAACAAAGCCAAGCCCTAAGACAACGCCTAGCCATTCTACATTCATTGCGTTTACATCCCCACTTCCCGTGTCTGCCCATAAATGGCGGAAATTCTCTGGAATTCGGTTTACAAGTTCGGCCCAACCACCTACATCACCTAAAGCAAGAATAGCCACAGGTAGGAGACCTATCCAAATTAGAAAGAATTGAATAACTTCATTATATATAGAAGATGTTAGCCCCCCGAGTCCAACATAAACCAATACTATAAGAGCAGCAACGATAATACTCGTGGTCATGGACCAACCTAGTAATACTTTTAACACTATGCCCATTGCATAAAGGTTGACTCCAGACATCAAAATGGTCATTACAGCGAAGGAAATAGCATTAAAGCCTCTAGTCGCTTCATTGTAGCGAAGCTTTAAATACTCAGGTACTGAACGAGAGCGAGACCCATAATAGAAAGGCATCATATAAATCCCAAGGAAAATCATAGCTGGGATGGCAGCTGTCCAATAGTAGTGTATAGTCATAACTCCATACTGGTATCCACTAGACACCATTCCTAAAATTTCAAGTGCTCCTAAGTTAGCTGATACAAATGCTACTGCAGTAATCCACCCTGGAATAGAACGACCTGATAAGAAAAAGTCATCACCTGTTTTCATCTTACTTTTTAATGCGTATCCGACAAGAATAACAAAAACAAAGTATATACAAATGATAAGATAGTCAATAAATTGGGGTTGAAGCAAAGCTCTTTCCATATATATCGTCCCTTTCTTTTAATGCTGGATGCGCTCTCATGCATTCTGCTAGAGTTGATAACTCGACCTTATTTGTGAACAAGAATTACAGTTTTTTCTTTTGGTAAAGAGCGAAGTTCGTAGATAATCTTTTGTAACTTTGTTATCCTTACGTCCAATTGTTGACTAATGTTTACTACCTCCGGATCAGAAAAGGATCTATTCTTTGTTAATTTGTACATATCTTGGCGGCATTCTTCTATACTTTTTATTAAATCTAGTACATTCTTTAAAACCAATAACTCATCCCTACTTTCCTACCCTTAACATATTTATAAACTGAAACAGTTAAAACGTTCGTTCCGCTCGAGAGGAAACCTCATTTAGAGCTCGACACTCCTGCAGTATTAAGAACAGATTTCATACGATGTACGGCAAGTTCAGGGTCAATTAACACCCCTGCTTGATCTGCAAGAACAAACAATTTTGCTAGGTGTGGCACAGATCTTGCACTCTCCAGTCCCGATAGCATACGAAAATGTTGTTGATGTCCGTTTAAATAGGCTAAGAACACAACACCGGTCTTGTAATAGTAAGTAGGTGTTTGGAAGATGTGGCGAGCTAAAGGCAATGTACTATCCAAAATATCTCTATACTCTTTTATATTGTCTTTATCCAGAGCTTGAATTGCGGCTGATGCTGCAGGAGCAATAGCATCAAAGATACCTAATAATGCATGACTATATCCATATTTATCCCCTTGGATTAATTCCGGATAGTTAAAATCGTCTCCTGTATACATCTTGACTCCTTCAGGGAGAAGCCGGCGCATTTCGATTTCACGCTGAGTATCAAGAAGAGATATTTTAATTCCATCGACCTTTTCTTTATTGTCACAAATCACGTTCAAACAAACTCCCATCGCCTTGTCTAGATCCTTATAGCCCCAATAGCCTGAAAGCGATGGGTCAAAAGCTTCTCCTAACCAATGAAGAATTACTGGTTCTTTAACTTGCTTTAAAATATCATTATAAACTTCGTAATAGTCCTCTGGGCTAGTTGCACATGCGGCAAGAGCTCGACTTGCCATTAAGATAACCGTCCCACCATATTTTTCGATAAACTCACACTGCTCTAAGTATGCATCCTTTACTTGCGCTAGTGTGATACCGGAAATAAGTGGAAGTTGATCTGTTCCTGCTCCACAAACAATACTTCCTCCAACTGACTTTGCTTCTTGAAGAGAACGACCAATTAGTTCTTTGGTGTTATTCCAATCAAGACCCATTCCACGTTGTGCAGTATCCATAGCTTCTGCTACCCCTAAACCAAGTGACCAAAGATATCGACGATAATTAAGGGTGCCTTCCCAATCAATTGACACCTCTTCCATAGGGCTAATATCGGCAAATGGGTTACATACCACGTGTGCAGCTGAATATACTATCCGACTCTTTAATGGGCTAGTTGGCCTTGGGTAAAATTTAGGCTCACCCGTTTGATAACTATAAACTTGTCCATTTTCATCCGGTAATATTAACTTAGTCATAATTGCCCCCTCAATTTTTATCCTTAATCTTCCACAAATAATAATTTTGTTCAGGTAAAACAGGCTAATATTTTCTCTATCAGTATCATACTCCTTTTATTTTTGATACCTAACTATCTGCGGTTTTACTTCAACTGCCCTGTGCGTTCTTGTTCCCAATGATCAACGATACCGGCGGGAGCATATACATAGAGAATAGTTAAGTTTTCTTCTCCTATATTTACAAGACTGTGCTCAATATTCGGCGGAATATATACTACACTGAACCCTTCTACATCTTTAGTTTCTTTCCCAACGGTTATGACGCCTTTTCCTGATAAGATAATGTAAATCTCTTCATTTGAATGTGAGTGCAACGGAATTTTTCCTTCAGGGAAAATATCTGAGTGACCCGTAACAAAATGCTCTGCTTTCAACTTTCCCTTTCCTACAAGAATTTTTGAATGACGACCTGCCGGAAAAATTTCGCCTTCAATATCTTCTAACTTGATTAAATGCATGTTATTTACTCTCCTTTTATAAATTGTATAATCATATATCACATACACTAGGCCTAAAACTCTATCGTAATCTTGGTGACCTTGCTCTCCTTGTTATAAGCCAGATTCATTGCTTCTTGAATCTTTTTGAAAGGCAGAATATGATTAGTTATTGAGTCCAATTTAATCCTTTTAGTTGCAATTAGATTGATAGCACGTTCCCAAACTCTTGCGCTTGCCATATTACCGTAAATTCTTAACTCCTTTGCAATAATTTGGGAAGTAGCCACTTCTGCATTCTGGTGATATAATCCTAAAAGAGAAATTTGTCCACCCAGGCTAGCCAATTCAATAGACAGGGCGAGTAATTTTGGTATACCTGCAGCTTCAATTACAACATTGACGCCTTTCCCTTCAGTCTTGTCGAATACATAATTTCTTAAATCCTGCCCAGTTAGCGAAGTGACATCATCACATCCCCCGATAATTCCCTCACGTAGTCGGTCAGGATTCGTATCTACCCCAATAATAGTTGTAGCTCCCATGCTTCTTGCTAGTTGACATACTAGTAAACCAATAGGGCCAAGGCCAAAGATAAGAACACTTGCACCCGTTATATTCTCAATCTTACCTAGCGAATAAAGCGCAACGGTAAGTGGTTCTACTAAAGCCCCTTCTTGATAGGACATGGAAGAGGGAAGGAGGTGAGCTCCTCGTTCAGGTATGGTCAAGTATTCTGCAAACGCACCCGCTTTCCTAATGATTCCCACTCTAATGCGATCGGGACATAAATTATTTCTTCCATCTAAACAAAAATTGCATACACCGCATCCGATATGACATTCTCCTGTGATACGATCTCCAATCTTTACCTTGCTGACTCTTTCACCTACTCCTACCACTTCTCCAGACCATTCATGACCCGGAATGGTAGGAAAAGATAACAGACCTTCTTTTATATAGGGGATACTGCCATCGTAGATTTTCAAGTCTGTGCCACATATTCCTGCATATTTAACCTGAACTAGCACTTCATTTTCAGCCGGGGTTGGAATTGGCACTTCAGTCATTTTAATTGAATGCGGAGCAACTACAACCGCAGCTTTCATTTTGTTCACACTCTCATCTCCCATATTTGTTCCACCCTAAGTTCAATTAGAATATTGAATAGGAATGATGTCTCTGCCATTAGCAGAATCTCCCTATATTCCCTTTATCAACTCATGCAATTTTATCTCCTCACCAGTTTCGGAAGATCTATATATTGCATCTAAAAGTTGAAATGCCTTTCTTGCTTCCTCACTTGTCACAGCTGGTTTGTATCCTTGTTCAAGGGCTTCAAGAAAATCTTGATATTGTGCCCCAATTGACTCAGCAGAAACTTGGCCCGGATCAGCTACCGTCTCTCCTTTGTCCGTAATCAAGATATTCTCATGGTTATCCAGCCTTGAATGGTAAAATACTACTTGATCACCTTCAATGGTTAACGACCCATCAGTTCCTAGAATATCTAATCTTGCTGGGTAACCAGGATAAGCACTTGTAGTTGCACTAATAACTCCTAAACTACCATTTTTGAATTTTAAGCAAGCCATTGCCGTATCCTCAACATCAATGTCTTGATGAGAAGTTCGGTCCGTATAGGCCTTCACTGATTCTACCTCTCCCATTAGCCAAAGCATAAGATCGATGGTATGGATGGCTTGAATGGCAAGTACTCCTCCTCCTGCTAGTTGTTTAGATCCTCGCCATGAATCATAGTAAGCATCATCTCGGTACCAATTTACAACGCAATTGGCACCAATTATTTTCCCAAAATTACCCTCTTTAATTTTTTTCCTTGCAAAAATAGTCGCTGGATCAAAGCGGTGTTGGGATATAACGGATAACAGTACTCCGTTTTCTTTGCACAAACCAATGTAAGAATCAATACTTTCTATACTTATACCAATCGGCTTTTCTGCCAAAATATGCTTTTTGTGTAAAGCACATAATTTGATTAAATCATGATGGTAACCCGGTGGTGTCAGTAAAACTACAACTTGTATTTCGGGATCGCAAATTAGCTCCAGATTGTTACTGTATGCTTTGCACCCATATTGCTTAGCTACAAACTCAGCTTTTGTAAATTCATGGTCTGCTACTCCTACTAGTTTCATACAATCATTAGCTTGTATAGCTTCAAAATGTGCTCTTGAGATTGTGCCACAGCCTATTACCCCAATATTTGTAATTTTCGACATTATATCTCCCTCATTTGTTCAATATTTGCCTTCATGTTATGGTATTAATTTAAAAACTATTAGGAAAACGGTACCTCTTATATTTTTCGGTAAAAAATCTATATATTTTTTAAATTTAGTAAACCGGTATCTTTTATATTTATAGTATCTATCATCTATTTGATCCATATATCTATTTGTTTTTTAACTCATTACAACTGCTTTCTCTTTATATTCCTTCATAATACTACGGCTAATGATCATTCGATGAATCTGAGAAGTACCGTCGTAAATCTGACATATCTTCGCATCTCTCATAAATCTTTCAACTGGATACTCCTTACTGTACCCATAACCACCAAAGATTTGGACAGCATTAGTTGTGTGGCGCATCGCATTATCAGAGCAGAAATATTTAGCCATAGAAGATTGTTTTGTAAAAGGCAACCCTACATCCCTAAGATGTGCAGCACGGTAGAGTAAAAGACGTCCTGCATCGATTTCAGTCTCCATTTCAGCAAGCATAAATCCTACACCTTGAAAGTGTCCAATCGGCTGCCCAAATTGCTGTCTGTTTGCAGCATAAGCTGCCGCAGCTTCAAACGCTGCTTGTGAAAGACCCAAAGATAAAGCAGCAATATCTAATCGAGTTCCATCCAATCCTGCCATCATAACTTTAAACCCTTGCCCTTCTTCACCTAGCATGTTTTCTTCTGGTACAACACAATTATCGAAGAATAACTGACTAACTGGAACACCATGCTGCCCCATCATATAATCTTTTGGGCCAGCTAAGAAACCAGGCATACCTTTTTCTACGATGAAACAAGTTAATCCATGCACCCCTTTTGATTTATCAGTTACAGTCAAAACAACTGTCATATCTGCAACAGGCCCTAGAGTAATAAAAGATTTTCCACCATTCAAAATCCAGTTATTCCCTTCCTTTACCGCTGTTGTCTTAATATTTGCTGCATCTGAACCTGCTCCCGGTTCTGTAATAGAAAATGATCCAATTTTCTTGCCACTACTCAATGCCGGTAACCAATGAGATTTCTGCTTTTCTGTTCCGAATTGATGAATTAAAGCAAGATGGAGTCGAACAGCACCAATTACATTGCATACTGCTGCACTCACTTTTGCAATCTCCTCATTGCTCATGACAGCGGCCAAAGTACCACTATTAATTCCCCCTTCTTCTTCAGGTAGTTCCATGCCTAATATTCCAAGTTCTCCAGCTTTTTGAACAACGTCCGGAAAGAATTCATCTTTTTCTTCAATTTCTTTGACTCTTGGGGCTACCACTTCTGTTGCGAACGTTTTTACTAATTGACGAATTTCTTTCATAGAATCTGTTAATTGAAAATCCATTTTAAGCACCTCTTTAATAGAATAATTAATAGCTTTAATTAATATTTACATTCACTACACCATTATTGTAAGCGCATTCCAAAATACCACTTTTTATTCTTAATCCTGCTCTCCGATAGTTCAGTGTTCAATTAACCTACGAATCCATTTCTTAAATCAAGAAACTTCATATAATTTTACTTAAGTGGAGAACGATCTAACTTTATAAAGACTTTTCTAGAATCTCGACTAAATCCAGTGTTTGAACCTTTTCTTCCAATTCCTTTGCTTTTGTACCATCCGACAACATAGTCAAGCAGTACGGGCAAGCACTTCCGATTGTTGTTGGATTAACTAATAACGCTTGCTCAGTTCTCTCAATGTTAATACGATTTCCTTGGTGCTCCTCTTGCCACATCATTCCACCTCCAGCACCACAGCACATGCTATCACTACCGGACCGTTCCATCTCAACTATATCCACCCCTGGAATGAAAGAGAGAATCTCTCTTGGTGCATCATAAATATCATTATAGCGTCCTAGATAACAGGAATCATGGTATGTGATACGCTCTTTTACTTCATTAAGTGGTTTTAACAATCCTTCGTGCAACCAACGTACCAGTAGCTCGGTATGATGATACACTTCTACATTGTGGAGTCCGAATTCCGGATATTCATGTCTAAATGTATTGTACGCATGAGGATCCATGGTAACAACTTTCTTAACACCGTATTTTTGAAAAATACTAATATTCTCCACGGCCAATTCTTGAAACAAAAATTCATTACCAAGTCGACGAGCTGTGTCCCCTGAATTCTTCTCCTCATTACCAAGGATTGCGAACTTAATACCTGCTTTGTTCATTACTCGTGCAAATGCCTGTGTTAACTTGATGCTTCTACTATCAAAAGATCCCATAGAACCTACAAAAAAGAGGTATTCAAAATTTTCCACTTCCTTCATAGTAGGTACTAGTGACTCCATTCCTTCCCGCCATTTAATCCTGTCTTTTCGATTGAGCCCCCACGGATTACCCTGACGTTCTATGTTACTCAATGCACGCTGTGCATCAGGTGGTACTTTGCCTTCTGTCATGACGAGATAGCGGCGCATATCAATTATGTGGCCTACATGCTCATTTGCAACCGGACACTGATCTTCACAATTGCGGCATGTCGTACATGCCCAGAGCTCTTCTGCTGTAATAACATCACCAATAAGTTGTATACCATAATCAATCTTTAATGCAGAGGAGCCGTCGGATGTTACTGCAACTTCTTCATCAGCCCCTGTTAATTTAACTGTACGTGCTTGTGTAGCCAGTATATTACCATAGGATTCTTTAAATACACCAGCTGGCAGCCACGGTGTAAGTCCTGTAATTGCTGCACCTTTTTCTGTTAAGTGATCCCGCATCTTGGTTATCAAGTTCATAGGTGATAATGATTTGCCAGTTCCTGATGCAGGACACATATTGGTACAACGGCCACATTCTACACAAGCATACAAATCGATTAACTGATTCTGAGTAAAGTTTTCAACGTTTCCAACCCCGAATTCTTCTGCTCCCTCTTCCTCCATTTCCTCAAAATTAATAGTATGAAGCTTACCTGGTGGACGAGTTTTGTCCTTCATTAACCAGTTATAGGGAGCAAATAATAGATGAGCATGTTTCCCTTGTGGGATATAAACTAAAAAGAGCAAAAGGGTCAAAAGATGAGTCCACCAAAAAATATAGAACAGAATGCTAGAACCTGTGGAGTTTATACTATTAAAGAGAATAGCCAAACTTGATGCGATTGGCTGTGTGGAACGGAAGGTTACCTCCTCTGGATGCAGCCAGAGGATTTCCATAGCTTCAGATAAAAGCGTACTAACCATTAAAGTACTAATTAACCATACAACCAAATTAGATTTCCAACCACGTTTTAAACGACTTATTTTTTCAATATTCCGACGATAATAGGCGTAAAAAATAGCAAGTAAGATGGAAAGCACCACTATTTCTTGAAAAAATAAGAAAGATGGATATAAAGAGCCTAGTGGTAGATTAGAACCTGGTTTCAAACCCTTCCAAATAAGATCAATTGCTCCTAATTGCACAAGTAGAAACCCATAAAATAATACAAGATGCATGACTCCACTCTTAGAATCTTTTAAGAGTTTCTTCTGACCAAAAACATTAACCAAAAATTCATTTAATGCCTTAGTCGTATCTTTATTAAATTCAACAGTCCGTCCGAGCTTTATAAATGTGACACGGCTGTAAACTAAGCAAATAAATAGATACAAACTATAACCAACAATGATAAGAAATGCACTAAAGTTAACCAAAAGAAGTAAGTCTATTGTCCTTCACACCCCTTTTCTCAGACCAGTATACAAAATTGATGCTAAATAAATCTTGGGTTATGCAGTCGTATACTGTAATTTCTTAAACTCTTCTATCAAGAGTGGTACCACTTCAAATAAATCTCCCACGACGCCATAATCAGCGATTTGAAAAATAGGAGCTTCAGGGTCTTTATTGATAGCTAAAATAACTTTAGAACTAGACATCCCAGCTAAATGCTGAATAGCTCCAGAAATACCACAAGCAATATATAAATCTGGTGTAACTACTTTGCCTGTTTGACCAATCTGCAAAGAATAATCACAGTATTCGGCGTCACACGCTCCGCGTGAAGCACCTACTGCTCCACCTAGCACATTAGCAAGATCCTGAAGTAAGCTAAATCCTTCTGAAGATTTTATACCACGTCCGCCAGCAACAACTACTTTTGCCTCGGCAAGATCTACTCCTTCTGAGGTTTTGCGTATCACTTCTTTTACAATGGTTAGAAGGTTTTTAATTTCCGCTTTAAAATCTATTTTTTCTACACTACCACCAGTTACTTCCGCAACGATATTATTTGGACGAACCGTTGCGAAAGGAATGCCTTCTACAACTTTTCTTTTCTCAAGTGCTTTCCCTGCATATATTGGTCTTGTAAAAATGATATCGGCCCCTTCCTTTTGTACATCAATAACATCAGATACAAGACCCCAATTATAGAAAGAGGCGATACGAGGGGCAAGATCTTTACCGATTGCTGTATGAGGCATTAATATGGCGTCAGGTTGCACTTTATCAATTACTTGACATAAAGCCTGGAAATAAGCATCGGTAGTATACACATCTAGTTCTTTGTTAGTTACCGTATATACTTTACTTGCACCGTATCTTCCAAGTTCCTCTGTATGTTTTGCAATGTCGCTACCAAATGCTACGGCAACTATCTCTTCGGCAATACGGTTTGCAGCCGTCAGAATTTCACGAGACACATTTCGCAACTTATTGTCTTTTATCTCCATCATAACTAGTACACTTTTACCCATATTATTTGTCTCCCCTCACTCGTATTTTAAATAACTTTTTCTTTATCATAAAGAAGATTTACTACCTCTTTTATCTGTTCCTCAATTTCTCCATTTAGAATATAGCCAGCTTCTTTTTTTTGTGGCAAAAACGTTTCAATTACAGTAGTTCTTTGCAATAGGTCCTCTTTTATATTTAGATCATTAAGCTCTAAACGTTTTAATGGCTTTTTCTTCGCTTTCATTATACCCGGCAGAGAGGGGTAACGCGGTTCGTTTAAACCTTGTTGTGCTGATACAAGTATCGGAAGGGAGGCTTCAATAATTTCAACATCACCTTCCACATCACGCTCAATATTTACTTTGCCATTTCCTACTTCTAACTTTGTAATTGATGTTACCTGCGCGATATTAAGTTCTTCTGCCAAACGAGGACCTATCTGGCCTGACCCATTATCCACTGCCACATTTCCACAAAGGATAATGTCATACTCACGATCTTTAATTACAGATGCTAGTATTTTTCCGATACTATATTCATCCAATTCAGCGTCTTCACTATTTACTAGTACTGCTTTGTCCGCTCCCATTGCAAGAGCCGTACGAAGTGCATTCTCTGCCCGTTCCGGCCCTACTGTAATTAAAGTTACTTCTCCACCATGTTCGTCACGTAACTTAATTGCTTCCTCTACTGCATATTCATCATAGGGGTTTATAATAAACCCAATTCCTTCTTCCCCAATTTTCCCGTCTGTAATAACAATCCTCTCTTCTGTATCAAATGTTTGTTTTAATAATACAATGATATTCATATTCAACCTCCTAAGAAAGGATAGAGTAAACCGGTTTCCTAATAATATAATAAAAAATTTCAGACTATTTTGTCAAGTACAATCCACAATATATTATTAAAACTTGAGATTTTATAGAAACTAAACTAAACTCATTAATATACCGGTTTCTCAAAAACTAAAAAATCACCTTGTTAGGTACCTCAATAGTTAATTAAAGAAACTTAAAAGAAATCTATTGTATAATAAATACGAACTCACTTTTTATTACTCTTAAAATTCTGTCAATTGGAAGTGGCATATGAAAAAAAATCCTACCATTCAAGATGTAGCGAATCTAGCTGGAGTTTCTAAAGCTACTGTATCAAAATATTTAAATAACACACCTTATGTTTCACCAGCGACTAAGAAGCGTATAGAAAGTGCCATTAAAAAACTAAACTACCACCCCAGTAGTTTAGCCCGTGGATTGGTGAATAAGTCTATAAAGCTCATCGCCTTAGTTATCTCCGATGTTCAGCTTCTTATTAACTCTAGCTTAATTAAATCTGTTGAGAACGAAGCGAACCAGCATGGTTATGACATAGTATTGGTAAATACAAATGACGAAGAGCGACATGAGCAAAATCTTAACAAGATCCTAACTGAACGCTATCAACACGTTGATGGTCTAATTCTGGCAAATGCAAGAGAAAATGGTGTTGATTTATCAGAACTGAAAAAGATATTTGAACATATTGTCTTAGTTCATCGTCATGTCCCTAACGATATTGTTGACTATGTAGTTATTGATAATTACATTGGAGGCAGACTTGCCGCAGAGTATCTAATACGCACCGGACATAGAAGAGTAGCAGCTATTTCAGGTTCTCAGGAAATTCATCCTTATCGTGATCGCATAAGAGGATTTTCTCAAACTCTTGAAGAACACGGCCTTCAGAGTCATCTTACTGTCATAGAGGGAGGGCAAACTCTTGAAAGCGGCTATCAAGCTGCAGAAAAACTAATGGCTAGCTCTACCCCTCCTACGGCGATTTTCGCTACTAGTGATTTGCTTGCTTTAGGTGTTCTAGATGCTTCGCGAGATTACAGGTGGCAAATTCCCGAAGAGCTTTCTGTCATTGGATTTGATAACATTTTCTTTTCTCGATTGGCTAGAGTTCCCCTTACCACGATTGATGGAAAGGTAGAGGATTTAGGAAAAAGAGCTGTTCAACTCTTGCTCCAGAGGATCGAAAATAAGGAACTAACTTTGCAGCAAATTAAGCTTCATCCTTCTCTCGTAGTTCGAGAATCATGTCGCAATCTACACAAATAAAGAATTCACCATGCCAGTAGGAGCACTCTCCTACTGGCATGGTGAATCGGTAATATACCGTTTTGCTTCAGAAACTATTGCCTCAATCTCCCTATAACGGTCGCATCTCATTTTTTTGAGTTTCCTAACTAAAACTTCAGATTGTTTGTAACTCACTTGTATTTTCTGAGCCCACATTATTCGCTTGTATATAGATATCCACTAAATCCTGTAACTTTGTTGCTCTTGGATTGGCACTACAATTTCCATCTTTCAAAGCATCTTCCGCTAGACGTTCAAGGTCTTCATCCTTTATATTAAAGGTGCTTAGATTAGGGATTTTAGTGTCTTTTACTAACCTTTCTACAGCTTCTACAGCTTTTTCTGCAGCCTCCATAATAGATAGCCCATCAATATTTTCACCCATCGCCACTGCTATATCTGCAAATCTTTCAGGACAAGCAACAAGGTTAAATTTCATTACATAAGAAAGAAGTATGGCGTTAGCCACCCCATGTGGAACATCATAATATCCACCAAGAGGATGCGCTAAGGCATGTACATTTCCTAACCCTATTTGCGGGAATACCATACCTGCAATCGTACTTCCCAACATTGTATTCTTTCTCGCCTCATAATTCTCTCCTTGAGAATAAGCCTGTCTAAGATTTCCCCCTATGAGCTTGATAGCCTGCAAACTTAGAGCATCTGTAACAGGAGAACTTCCGTTTAACGCTCCCTTCGTTGTGTAGGCTTCAATAGCATGAGTAAGGGCATCAATTCCAGTAGCAGCCGTTAGAGAAGGCGGTAATGCTGAAGTTAAAAGTGGATCTACTAAAGCTACAGCTGGCGCCATATAAGGACTTCCTATACTTGCTTTCCAGTGTGTTCTCTCGTTGGTAATAACTGACCACTGTGTAACTTCACTCCCTGTTCCTGATGTAGTCGGGATAGTAAATACATCAGGCCCCTTTCTAGAGAATTCTTTCCCGCCGATATCGTACTCATTGATATCCCCATCATTATCTACCATCATACTAATGGCCTTGCAACAATCCATCGCACTCCCTCCCCCAACTGCAATAAGGGAGTCACATTCATTAAAGTTGAAAACTTCCACACCCTTTACGACTGTGGCAGAAGGTGGGTTTGGCGGAACTTCATCAAAGATGGCATAGCCAATATTATGCGCAGTCAAAGATTCTAAAATCCCATTAAGCAAACCTGCATTAATAATACCTTTATCAGTTACAATCATGGTTTTCTTATATCCTCTAGAACTTAACTCTTCACCAGCCAACTGGGCAGAATTTTCCCCAAAAATAATTTTTGTACCTAAATAAAATGTGAAAGACTGTTCATTCATAGGTAATTCCCCTTCCTGTTAAAAAATTAATTATATATATTCAAACAATTCCTTAAGGCTACACTCTTAACCTGTGTTAATTCTTCCAATGCACCAATAAGGCCCTCTTTTCCACCATGCCCACTCATCTTATATCCACCAAAGAACGATACATCTGGTCTATAAACACCTGAACCGTTAACAGATACAATTCCAGACTCAATTTGATAGCTAACGTTTAGAGCTCGGTTTACATCTTTAGTGAACACAGCAGCATTTAACCCATATATAGAGCTGTTAGCGATTTCTAAAGCTTCCTCTTCAGAACGAAATGTTAAGATTGGGAATACCGGCCCAAATATCTCCATATCACGAGAGATATCATATTCTGGCTTAACATCAGTCAGAACAGTTGGCAGATACCAAGTGTTATCGACAACTCCCCCTTCTAGAGCTACTTTAGCTCCTTGTTCAATTGTCCGCTTTACTTGTTGATTCACTGTCTGAAGTGCATATTCATCTATTAGAGGTCCAATATTCACACTTCTATCCAATTGATTTCCATATTTAAGTTCTTTCAATCTATCAACTAGTAATGAAGTGAATTCTTCCTCTTTCGAATGATGTATAAGCATTCTTTTATTAGAACAGCACACCTGTCCATTCATTAGAGTTCTACCAAAGATCGTTTCATTTACTGCCAAATCAATGTCCGCATCCTCAAATACAATTAAGGGGTCATTTCCACCTAATTCAAGCATTACCCGGCTTAAATGTTTAGCTGCTCCAGTAGCCACTTTAATACCAGTTTCTGTACTACCCGTTAAACTTATGGCATCTATTAGAGGGCTTTGAGCTAACATATTACCTATCAAACCACCTGATCCAGTAACAACTTGTAAAACATTTTCTGGCAAGCCCGCTTCATATAGTAATTCAGTTAGGGATAGGATTGTTAATGGAGCTGTACTTGCAGGCTTAACAATCATTACGTTTCCAGATGACAATGCTGGAGCTACTTTATGAGAGAAAAGATCTACAGGAAAGTTGAAAGGAATAATTCCAACAATAACGCCCAAAGGTTCTTTTCTTGTTAAATAAACATCATTTTCAATGCCAGGTTGATGATCTAGTGGTATGTTAATGCCATTTAATGATTTTGCATGTTCCGGAAAGGCTCTGAATAATCTTATCGCAGTATCGATCTCCCATTCAGCTTGTTCAATGGGTTTCCCGATTTCTCTACTCAAAAGATTAGCTAATTCATCTCTCTTTTTCTCTACTAAGTTTGAAAACTTTGTTAATATTTCTGCCCGTTTCCATACAGCAGTCCTTGCCCAACCATTCTTTGCTTTTTGGGCAGCCCCAATGACTTCTTCAATATCATTTGGTTTCGCCTGAGGAACTGTACCAATAACTTCTTTTGTTGCTGGATTAAAAACCTCAGTAACCTTTCCATCCGTGCTAGCATTCCAATTTCCTTTGGCATACATGAGCATAAAAACTTCCTCCTCTAATAAACTAGCGATAAGATTTTTGTAATCCCTTACATTTAATTAATAGTGAACCGGTTTCCTAATTTAATTATATTATTATTTCATAATGATAGTCAAATCTTTTTTTAATATTCTGTCATTTTTGCTATAAACAAATATTATCTTCTACTTATCAACCTTTATTCTATCCTTTTATATAAAAGACAACCTTAATTAAGTTTCTCTAAAAGGTGCATTTTTAAAGATGCTGAAAACCACAAAACTGTTACCGGTTTCATATTTTGTGATTCTAAATCATTTTTTTCACTTTAAAAATTCTATACCGTTTGCTTTCCAATACCAATCACACTTTCAGCAAAACTAAATTTTAAAAGGCTATGTTAAAAGACAAAGGTTGATTAATAACAAATACGGATTATGGGGTATCTTATTCTTCCCCAAAACAGTAAAGGAAGAAAAGCTAATAGTATATCCATCTTGGCTATCTCCTTTCGTTACTAACAGTTACTTTATTAAGGTAATTCTTATGTCGTTAGTTAGTTACTTTATGTAACTTTATAATATTAACTATGGGAAAATAGATATACTCGTCAACATCATTTAATTATTTAAAAAGGATTTAATAAAAATGTATTGCCTTTTAGGCAACTTCCCAAAAGTGCTTAAGTACCCTCATACTTCTAAATCTAAACTACTCCCTTAGTGACTTTACCTAAGTCTTTCACACCCCCTTGTCTATTTATAAGGCGCTAAGTTTTAAATATAGAAACCTTTTTTGATTTTTTGATTTTTATTTCTAAGGAATTTATTATAAAAAACGTATGAAAGAGTGGTGAATTTATGACTTGGCTACACTCAAATAGTTTCTTTTAATTCTAGATGTCTGAAAAAAATATGACATTTCGTGAAATCATACAAAGGTTCAGATCTCATTTAATGAATTAAAAAATTTTGGATGTTACGTACCCTTGGATATGTAAAAAATTGCAAGATCTCTATCTACTACTTTTAAAATAAAAGGTAATTGGTTATCTGTTACACCTTTGCATGAGTTGAGCAGAGAAGTTGATGACTTTAGTAGCATATGCAAAGGATATTGCTTATGCATATATCTACTTTTTAATGTAGGGATTGGTGCCATCATGATGACGCTCATATCCCTTCTATTTGTATTGAGGAATAATTTAGATCTACAAAATTATTTAAATTTTAAGGAGAGTCTAGGGATGGACTTACAACATCTACACGACATAAGTAAATTACGCTATTGAAAATAATAAAGGCGTTGCTATTCATATCGAAAGTAATCTAGTACCTTTATTCACTCAGCCTACTGGAAGTTACATCAGAAGAAAATGTAACGCAAAAAACGCGTAGTTGACCATTATAACAGAAGCTCACAGTTTATTGCAGCAAGATCCGAAGAGATTGGAAGAGATTGGAATGACTCATGACGTTCTCTTCTATCTCCATTCGATTATCCATCCTGTAGGAGTATTCGGAACTGTAACAGTAGCAGGACTTACACCTCAACTTGACCATGATTATGCTGTTGCAGGTGTAAAACATTTCTTAAATTAAGTGGGAGGTGAGTGAATGGTGATCGAACACGCGAGGATGGTCATTAAAGAAGAGTTAGTGGAAGAATTTCTGCAAACAATTAATAGAGCATCTTCTATTTTAATTAACGCCAATGGATATATCTCTCACGAATTACTTAAAAATAAAGAAAATCAAACTCTTTTTATACTAGTTGTTCACTGGAGTAGTTTGGAGGATCATGTTGAAGGTTTCGTAAAAAGTAATAATTTTCTTAAATGGGAATCAATGCTAAACCGTTATTTTTCATCTGTGCCAGAAGTTTTACATTTTACAGAAATCAAATGTGATTAATTACAAGAACCTGGCCAGGATGGGGACATAAACATCTTAGCAAGAGGCCTTTTTATGCCCAAATCTAATTTTCAGTTATCAAAGGAATGATGCCCCGTAAGGTTCAAACATAAAGGAACTTTAAGTTTATAGATTGATAAAAACGAATTGCCTACGAGCGTACCTTTATATCTTAAAGCCATAATGGCAAGTGCCAATAGTAATTGTCCCCATTTGAATCGAACACATAAAACACTCGTCCAGATGTTGGTCAATCGAAGTCTACGACCGGTAAAGATGAAAAGTCCGATGCATGTTATCAAAATATAATGAGTTAAGATAATGAGAATAGGGACAAATGGAAGGATATCTAAATAAATCTGAACATACATTAATAGCCCCATAAAACCAAAGAATAATTGATACCTGATAAGCTCTGAAAACAACTTTGGCTTTAAGATAATCAATAATGTCAAAATTGAAGTCCCTGTCATTATAGCTGCTGGCAAAAAAACTTGAATCGACCATCCTGAAAAACCTGAAATAGAATCAAACGTAATTGCTATGATTGATACTACCATGACTTGCAATAAAAGATTAGGCCCGATACTCCGCTTAATCCTAAGCCCAAGAAACAAACTCATATATACATAAACGGTCAAGAAAAAAATAACTGCAATCCTTTCCCAATCAAAGTCTTGATAAATTCCTCCCACAATAAAATGCGAATTAATAATCAAGATAAGAAATAACATTATCCTTTTGAGAGATAGCTGAGCCTTAGCTTTGATTTTCTCTTGGTAATAAGGATCATATTTTTCACTTCCAATCTGCTTCAAAGCATGTCCACATAATGGACAGCTACCCAAGCCGACTGCAATATTCATTTCACATTTATGACAATATTTCATGATTTATCTCCTCATTACCATAGATTGTAACATCAAGGCCGTATTTTTTTAAACATTGAAAGAAGAACTTCTGAATATTGGTCTCCTCAAGTGCTGATGTAAATGAAATGACAAAGCGGTCTTCCTGTGAAATGATCCCACAACGAATCGGTTGATGTGTTGTAACTGGAAGCAAAAAACTAGCTTCTTCTACATACTGATTTACCTCCTGTGAAAAATCAATTCGTCCTAAGTTTGAAATCGTTATTGTGACGCCTTTATCTGCTTGAAAATAAATACTACGCATCACCAAATTTTTAATGACTAGTGGAACAAAGCGAACCGCCAAACGTTTTTGGATGCTTACATATTCATTCATTTGCGCTTCTAAAGCTTCTTCCTTTTGATTTTCTTTCAACTGTCTTGAAACCTCATCAAGTAACCACTCAAAGCTGAAATCTTTCGCAGGAGTTACTTTAATGGTTGCGTTAAGGAAAAAATTTCGCACTGTCTTAGAATCAAAGCTAGTTCGTAAATTCATAGGAATCGTCACTGTAATCGGCTGTTTTGTTCCCTTACATTTGAAATTTTGATGGTAGATAGCAGCAATTAATACTGCGCATAAAAAACTAGTCACCGATACATGATGCTGCTGAGCTAATTGAATTACTTTTTTAGTTGATACCCTTCCATGAATGACCTTTAACTCTTGTGGCTTCTTCCTTATACCCGATACTCGATAAGCTTTGGTCGTGACAAGTATAGAATTCGTTGCTGATTTCCCTTCATACTTTAAAAAACTATCTTCATCTTTTTCAGATTGTGTTCCATCGTTATCTTCAATTATAAAATCCAATTTATAGTGTTGGCGTACATAATGCTGTACAATGAGCTTTAAAAATTGAACTGCCCCAGTTCCATCCGCCAAAGTATGAAAGACTTCCAAATGAATCATCTTCTCAAAATAGGTGATATTGAACAAGTACCCATTATTTATAAATTTTGTTATTTTTGAGCATGGGTAAGTATATTCCTCTCTTATCCTTGATTTTTGAAAATTAGAATCAAAATAATACCAAAAAAACCCTGTTCTCACACGGACCTTAAAAGATGGCATGTCATCTAATGCTGCTGCGACAGCCATTTCTAAATCCGCCTTTTCAATAACTCCTTTTAACTTTACTGAAGTTCGAAACACATTTGTGACTTTCGAACTAGAAACCATCGCATACAATTTAGCAGCATTGTCTAATTTGCTCCAATAAAATGCTTGATAATTTTCATTCATTTCCCTATCGTCCTCACTTTACTTTTTAATTAGATAGATTTCGTTAATTTTTAGTGACTAAATGATTGATTTATTTTAATTTTCATTTGATTCATACTGATACTCAGGCTTTCCTTGTTTCAGTAAACCAGCTAATAGGATGTAAATATCTTTCTCTAATATTTTCATTTCCCTTATGATATACTATTTTTGGCCATGC
>NZ_JBHVQU010000034.1:0-34389 GCF_042886655.1 Peribacillus sp. NPDC058002
GATGATGCCCAGTACTGTGCCATCAAATGGGATGTAACGGGTAAGGAAATAATAGCCGAATTGAAAAGGAAGCGATAAGGGGGAAAGCAAAAGGAGGACGTCATTTTGACGGCCCTCCTGTTGTTGTTTCAATCATTTTGCGCATTAAGCTCCAATATCGTTCCTGTTGAGGCATCTGCAACAAATTCGAATTGCTCGCGTTTACCCTCTGTGTTTCTGGTGATCCCGCCTTTGTACACTTCATAATCCAAATCATTTTTTGTATAGCTCTCCGGCTTCATCAAAATCCATGAGCCATATATATTTCCATCCTTTTTGACCGTTTCCTTCACTTGGGCCAAGACTTTATCGGGAGAAGGTTTACTTGATTGATCCAATAGCTGTTTTGTCGCATAGCCAGCAGCAAACCCGGCTGCAGTACCTAATAAAAACGTTTTCCAATTCATTGATTTCTCCTCCATTGCATTTATTAAAATCGCTTCTTCCAGTATACAGAAGAACGCTTTATTTGACTAATAATTTGAAATTTTACCCATTAACTGATAAATTAGAACTTTCTAGTGTATCACGATGCTAAGTTCTGTAAAATAGTAAGAAACAATACATAAGTTAGGGGTAGAAAAATGAATCATGAGACTTTAGAGCTTTTTAAAACATTGACGGAATTACCGGGAGCCTCGGGAAATGAACATGCAGTTCGGAGTTTCATGAAGAGGGAGCTGGAAAAGTATTCGGATGAAATCGTCCAGGATCGCCTTGGCGGAATATTTGGCGTAAAAAGAGGCGATGAGGATGGGCCGACTGTACTAGTTGCCGGACACATGGATGAAGTGGGATTCATGGTCACCTCCGTAACAGAAAACGGGATGATCCGCTTTCAGACTTTGGGAGGCTGGTGGAGTCAAGTGCTATTGGCCCAAAGAGTCGAGATCATAACCGATAACGGTCCGGTCATTGGTGTCATCGGTTCGATTCCGCCCCATTTGCTTGATGAATCGCAACGCTCAAAACCAATGGATATCAAAAATATGCTGATTGATATCGGTGCGGATGATAAGGAAGATGCGAAGAGAATCGGTATAAAGCCAGGTCAGCAGATTGTACCGATTTGTCCATTCACTCCCATGGCCAATGAGAAGAAAATCCTCGCAAAAGCGTGGGATAATCGTTACGGCTGCGGACTTGCGATAGAATTGTTAAAGGATTTAAAAGGTGAAACGTTACCGAATATCTTATATTCCGGGGCAACCGTCCAGGAGGAAGTTGGATTAAGGGGTGCGCAAACTGCAGCACATATGATCAAACCGGATCTTTTCTTCGCTTTGGATGCAAGTCCGGCGAATGATATGTCCGGCAGTAAGAATGAATTTGGCCAGCTAGGAAAAGGGGCACTGCTCCGCATTTTCGATCGTTCGATGGTCACTCATCGCGGCATGAGGGAATTCATCCTTGATACGGCCGAGTCGAATGAGATTCCATATCAATATTTCGTATCCCAAGGCGGCACGGATGCAGGGCAAGTCCATATTGCAAACGAAGGCATTCCAAGCGGGGTGATTGGCATTTGTTCCCGCTATATTCATACACATGCATCCATGATTCATATTGATGATTATGCCGCTGCACGTGAACTGATTGGGAAATTGGTTCGTTCCTGTGATAAAACGACATTCGAGACCTTGATTAATAACGGTTGATGGTGGAAGCTGAAATGGAAAGGGATGCTGTCATGTATCCTTTTCCATCAGCTTTTTTTACATAGAAGGAAGGTAATTATATTGAAAATAGCAGTAGGCAGTAAGAATCCGGCGAAAGTAAGTGCCGTGCTTGGTGTATATGAAGATGCAGAAATCATTTCGCTTCAAGTGGAGAGCGGGGTCCCGGAACAGCCTTTTTCAGACGAGGAAACGATGGAGGGGGCAATGACACGTGCCCGGAACTGCTTGATTCACAGTGATGCCGAAATGGGCATCGGGCTTGAAGGCGGTGTCGTGAAAATGGGACAGGCCCTGTTTTTGTGTAATTGGGGTGCAATGGCAACAAGGGACGGTGAGGTCTTTGTAGCTGCCGGAGCGAGAATCCCAATTCCGGGAATTGTTGCTGAGAAGCTGCTGGACGGTGAAGAGCTGGGCCCGGTGATGGACGCCTTCACAAGGCAAGAGAATATTAGCAAAAAGGAAGGAGCGATCGGCGTATTTACAAATGAGCGAATCACCAGGGGGGACATGTTCCTTCATATCATGAGGATGCTTGCCGGTCAACACGAGTATAAGCTGAAAAAGAAAAAACAGGATTTTTGAATCCCCGTCATGGAAAAGCGGGTTTCGAATGATGGAAACGAATACTGCCAAAACAGAGCAGGAACGGACAGGATTTTATTGAGCGGCC
The DNA here is from genome assembly GCF_042886655.1 of Peribacillus sp. NPDC058002. Lineage (NCBI taxonomy): Bacteria > Bacillati > Bacillota > Bacilli > Caryophanales > Bacillaceae > Peribacillus > Peribacillus sp. NPDC058002. The sequence goes on from NZ_JBHVQU010000034.1 coordinate 2,389, forward strand.
TTGCTAGTATAGTAACAAGGGGGGAACGAAATGGGGTGGGTTGAATCAATCCAAAAGGCCATCGAATATATCGAGGAGCACTTATTGGAGGACCTGACGATCGAGAGCATTTCCAGGCAGGCGAATGCCTCAGCTTTTCATTTTCAACGGACTTTCACCATCTTAACGGATATAACCATTGGTGACTATATCCGTCGTCGAAGACTGACCTTAGCGGCCCAGGAGATTTCATCAACAAATGGCAAGGTCATTGATTTAGCCTACAAGTATGGCTATGACACCCCCGAGGCATTCTCGAAAGCTTTTCGAAGGCAGCATGGGGTATCTCCAAGCGAAGCCCGAAAGTATATGGGGAAACTGAAATTCTATGAACGCCTGGTGATACAGGTGATTCTGAAAGGGGCAAAACCGATGAAATACAATATCCTTGAAAGGGATTCCTTTCAATTGATTGGAATCAAGCAGGAGTTTTCTTTGGTTAATGAAGAGAATTTAATCGGGATTCCAAAGTTGTGGGAGAAAGTGAATGCGGATGGAACAGGTGATAGGTTAGCTAAGCTGAACAATGGCCAAATAGATGGCTTGATTGGTGTATGTGTCGATAAGCGGACTGTGGAAAAAAATGAAACGATGGATTATTGGATAGGAGCAGAGTATGCCGGGAAAGTGCCTGAAGAGTTTTCAACCCTTACGATACCGGCTTCCAAGTGGGTTGCATTCGAAGTTCACGGACCTATGCCTGATGCCATCCAACAAGCTTGGAAACGAATTTTTTCCGAATGGTTCCCTACCAGCGGTTATGAACATGCCGGAACTCCAGAATTGGAAGTATACGCGAATGACGACGCTTCAAACCCTGACTATTACTCTGAAATTTGGATTCCCATAAAAAAGGGATAAGTTAAAAAATTCTTTTCGCTTGCAGGGGAGGCCCTGCAAGCCTTTTTTCATTTCTTTATAATGATCAAACATTCATACTTGAGCTGAGCAGTTAAGGGGCAGGGAGTTTTTACAGCCCTTCTTCAAAAATATAAGAAAGCACTTTCATCGCTTGATTAACGGATTCTACCGTGACACTCGCCTTTTCCGATAATTCCTTTAAGGCATGATGATGGGATTCCGGACGAATCAAAATAAGCGGTTTACCCAGGGAAATGGCGGTGCTTGCGTCCATGGCGGTATTCCACTGTTTATATTTCTCGCCAAATAGAGCGACAACAAGATCAGCTTTTTTCATCAAAAGAGCTGTCCGCAAATTATTGATTTGGGAAGCTGCCGCATCCTTCAGGATGGGATTCGGCTGTTCCCCGAGGATATCTTCACCGATATTATCGGAGCGATCATGATTTTCCATCGGGCCTACAAATTCTAAAGGGAGCTTCAGTGCAGCGGCCTTCTCTCTCAGCTCACTTCTCCAATTCGAATGGATCTCCCCAGCAAGATACACGGTTAACTTCATTGTTTTCCTCCTCGGTATTAAAATTGCTTTCATTGTACCATGTTTTTTAGAAAATGGATGAATCCCATAAATAAGGATAATATTATCCATAAGGTAGTAAAAGAGACGGCTGGAGGAATGACGATGGCTTTATCGAATAAGAATATTCTTGTTTTCCTGTTGATAAGCAGTTTGATCGCGGGCTGCTCAGGTATTGAGAGACAAACCGAAAAGGCAATGAAGGCTGCTGAAGTGGCTTTTCGTGACGATGAAAAACAGCCCAATCAAGGGGCGGGGCTAATTCAGGTTTATCTGCCAAAGGATTTTAAAGTAGTGGAAGAACATGATAATAATTTGATTTTACAAAAAGATGATAAGATTTATATATTATTTGTCAATCCAAATGAAAAAGAAGACAGCTCCGTGTTATATTTGGCGATAAAAGAACAAGATGATCAAAATGTAATGCAACATTCTTTCCAAACCGATGATAAATTCGGCTTTATTTCGGTCAAAGAGATACCGAAAGAAAAGTATGAGCTTGCAGTGGGGATCGGCGGGGTGAAGCTGACAACCGAAACGGATAAAGACCAATTAAAAACCGATGCAAAACAAATGATGGAAATCGTTTCATCCGTGCCCCAGAAATAAGCTTTATCACGGCCGTTCAACCGATCCGTATTAATGGTTGATTTCTGGAGAGTCTGGTATGATGGGATTATAAAAACTATGGTGTCATTTAGAGCAGGAGGAATATTCAAATGGAAAATTTACAAACCGTTGAGCAATATGATGCATTGAAAAATGAAGGCAAACATATCTTTCTTTTTTCAGCGACATGGTGCGGGGATTGCCGTGTAATCGAACCGATCATGCCGGAGATTGAAACGAAATTTCCTGACTTTACATTCATTCATGTGGACCGTGATGAATTCATCGATGTGTGTGCGGCGAATGATGTATTCGGCATACCAAGTTTCATCGCGTATGATAATGGTGTAGAGCTAGGCAGATTCGTGAGCAAGGATCGCAAAACGCAAGAACAAATTGAGGAATTCATTCAATCACTATAATTAATTTCCCCTTCTCGCTGGGGATTTTTCAATGAAGAGGAGGGTCAGTCATGAAAATGGACAGCACGAAGCTGAAAAATATCCTGAAAGAACGTTTAAAAGATGAAAATCGCACATTCAAATTCGATAGCAAGCAAGATACGTTACGGGTGGAAAATGTGAAGACCGGGAAGGGGATCACCATCGAGTTGCCTCCTGTACTTGCTAACTATGAAAACGTACAGGAAAAGGCCATCGATGAAATTATCTATTACGTGGAAGAGGCCCTGAATGTGATGGGGGGAGAACACAGCATGGAAGGCAAGGAGAAATTCATTTTCCCAGTCATCCGCTCGACCTCCTTTCCAATGGAATCGGAAGCAGGAAATCCATTTTTATTCGATGAGCATACGGCTGAAACCCGGATTTTTTATGCCCTTGATTTAGGGAAAACCTACCGTCTTATAGATGAAAAGATGATTCAACGGGAAAATTGGCAGGGTGACAGGATCCGTGAAATTGCCCTTTTCAATGCCCGTTCCCTCTCCACTGAAATGAAGTCGGATATCGTTGCAGGTAATGCATTTTATTTTTTGAACACGAATGATGGGTATGATGCCAGCAGGATCCTGAATGAATCATGGCTTCGGGAAATGAAGGACAAGGTCGAGGGAACCATGGCTGTTGCCATTCCCCATCAGGATGTCATCATCATTGCCGATGTGAAGAATGATACGGGCTATGATATTCTTGCTCAAATGGCGATGAGCTTCTTTGCCAGCGGGCATGTTCCGATAACGGCTCTATCATTTCTTTACGAAGAAAATGAGTTGGAGCCCATCTTCATTATGGGTAAAAACAAAAAGCGTGAACAATGATATATTAAACTTTAAAAGGACCGTGTCAGCATCTGACATCGGTCCTTTTAAAGTTTAATAGAGTTTATGACTCTTAGAGTTGATATTTATTTTTTTATCGGTGATAATTAAATTGTAATATTTTGAAAATACAGAATAAAACGATAGAACGAGCGTATGAACGTTGTGGGAGAGTGCAAAGCATTGAGCCGCCGAGGGAGCAAGTTCCGAAAATATCGCTTGGAGCAAATCTCTCAGGTAAATGGAACCGCAGCTGGACGCAACTCTGGACAGCGCGCAGGAAGTGTGCCGCCAACTGGGAAATCTCCACGACCAAAATGGAGTTGAATTCTCAGGTGAAAAGACAGAGAAGGGAGCGGCAGGTTTGCGCAACCCTTCTCTGTCCTTTTTTAATTGGCTTTATGCATACAAAAGGTTTGCAGCGAACACGGAACTTACTAATATGCCAATCAACTTAAAATAATGGGGGAGAATAATCGTGAATGTGAAAAGCAAATTAATGAACATGCTGGAAGCCCGTAAAGAGGAAATGGTTCAAATCCGCCGTCATTTACACGAGAATCCGGAGCTATCCTTCAAAGAAGAGAAAACGGCAAAATATATCATTGATTTTTATAACGGGAAAGATGTATCGATTCAAACGAATGCAGGAAATGGATTAGGGATCATCGTGACGATCGAAGGCGGGAAACCAGGGAAAACGATAGGTCTCCGTGCCGATTTCGATGCACTGCCGATTACAGAAGAAGCGGAGGTTCCGTTCCGTTCAAAAAATGAAGGTGTCATGCATGCCTGCGGACACGATGGGCATACCGCTTATTTATTGGTACTGGCAGACTGCATCATTGAGCTGAAGGATTCCCTATCAGGTACGATCAAAATAATTCATCAACATGCAGAAGAAACACCTCCTGGTGGAGCGAAGAGCATCATGGAATCAGGGGTTTTGGATGAACTGGACGCTGTCTTCGGAATCCATTTATTCCCTTCGCATCCAGCAGGGGTCGTCGGGTATCGCAGCGGCTATTCGATGGCTGGACGGACCTATTTCAAATTAGCCATAAAGGGTGTAGGCGGCCATGGTTCCTCCCCGCATATGGCTAATGATACCATTGTGGCAGGCGCCCATTTCGTGACAGCCGTACAAACCGTAATCAGCCGCCGCTTGAACCCTTTTGATATGGGCGTAGTCACAATCGGCTCCTTCGATGGAAAGGGAAGCTTTAATGTCATTAAAGATCGTATAGAAATTGAAGGGGATGTCCGTTATATGACGGCAGAGACCCAGCAGCTGATCGATAAGGAAATCCACCGGATCGTTAAAGGGATAGAAACGGAATTTGATGTTCAGTGCGAGCTTACATATGTGCCCGATTATCCTCCGTTATATAATGACCCTGAACTGACTGGATTCGTGAAAAATAGCCTGGAAAGCATGAATGACAAAGATATTAAGAATGTTGTGGAATTTCCGGTTTTCTCAGGTTCGGAAGATTTTTCGTATTATGCAGAAAAGATTCCTGGCTGCTTCTTTTACATTGGCTGTAAACCGAAAGGGGTGGAGAAGGCCTATTTCAATCACCATCCTAAATTCGATATTGATGAAGAGGCCCTTTTGATCGCCTCCAAATCAGTGGCGCAGGTTGTATGCAGTTTTTATGAATGGAAATAGTCTTCTTTGATCTTTGTTTGCAAAAAAAAAACGCAGAAACCCACAAAACACCGTTCGGTATTAACGAACGGTGTTTTATGGGTTGCGGCATGTATTTGAATGCCGCCGGCGGTTTCATGAAGGATGTTGCAATGAATTGGCCAGTCTGCTTCCAAGGCTGCATGAAAACTTAATCTCTTTGTAAACGCGATTTAACAGCGGTGTTTTATTTAAATAGTAGACTAGGGGCTAATGTTAATTCGCAATTGATAGGTTTAAACTCATTCCAGAAGGGGTTTAATAGGGTAGGAGTTCTGCGAACTACGTTAAGTTAGCAGGAATGCGATAAAAAATATAGATGCCAATCCCAATTCAGCTTAAATTTTCTCGATATTTTTAAAATAACTGGTAGAATTAGTTACATAACTACAGATGTAGAAAGAGTGATAGTTTTGAAATGGCTAAATAAGATGAAAAAATGGTTCCAAGCAGAGGAAATTATTGAAATCGAAGAAATTATTATAGATGAGCCGCTTGATGAAGAGACATTAAAGAAAATGGATTTTTCAAAGCTTTCGAAGTCAAAGAAAGAAGAAATAAAAGATTATAATCAAAAAGTGGAAAAAATGTCCCAGACGCCAGACCCGGATACGAAAATCCTGTTTCAATATCCAAAAGGACAGTTCAAGTTTCCGCTCATTCCAGACCGGGAGCAGAATAAAAGAAAGCCTAGGGAAAGGAACAGGGAAGAAAATGAACCCAAACAGGGGAAAAATGTGACCAAAGAAACAACGAAAAGGCCTGTAAGGGATAGTGAACCAAAACGGAGAAGCTTCGACCGGGAGGAAACCTCAAAAATAGTCCCGTCAAATACTCCATTCCGCCCAACGGAAATCCCTTCACCCATTTATGGGTTCCGTCGTCCGGAAAAAAAAATAGTCCCACCTGAAGAAATTGTCGAATATGAATTAGAAAGCAAAATGCCCATCCTAAAAAAAGAAAGAGCCGATATCGAGATTCCGGTATCGATCCCTGAAATTCCAAAAGAAGTGTCACATGAGGAAATGACGATAGAGCCATCCGTTCTTATACCGGGAAATGCGGAAGAAAAAAGGGGAGATTCGGAGATACCCGCTTTCTTTCGCAGGAATTCCATAGAGTCACTGCCCGAAGAAGCAGTAAGCGAGCCTGACATAATTGAGCCTGCGGTGGAAAAAGAGGCTATTGAACAGGACCAGGTCGATTTTGGACGCGAAGTCGCTGTATCCATCATCGAACAGGCCGACGACACACCGCCTGAAGCTATATCGGTTCCGGAGGAGGTTGCTGCACAATCAAATCAACCATCCGTCAGTCAAGGGACACTGCCTGAAGATTCATCAGAGGCAACACCTGAGGGGCAGCCAAAACGTCCGAAAAAACATATCCCATTCAATGTGATGATGCTTAAGCAAGACCGGGAAAAAAACAGCTTCATGGATAAGATGATGCCGGAAAAAAAAAGCCTTAATTCGGATAGGGCAGTAGCTTCACCTGATAAGCTACCAATGAATGATGCTGCTGAAATGGAGGCAGGACAAGCGACACCATCCGCCATTCCTGAACGGAAACAGGAGGAGGGCAGAGTTATGCCGAAAGAGGGGACTCCGATCATTAAACCAACCTTTTTGGACACGAAGGCTGGTTCGGAAACCGTCGCCGAGCCTGAAAATACAGTTGAATCCAATATGGGTTCCGGTTCGGTCTCTAGGCCGCTCTTGGAGCAGGAATCCCTTTCTGGAAATGGGTATCAAGAAGCACTTTATACAGAGGCGGCAGCAGAAAGTGGCCAGGGCGATACCCCGGCAGTTTATGGCTCCGTGGAAGCGGAGGATAATCCATATTATGTGTTTCCGAATATCGAATTGCTGACACCTCCCACTTATGCTGTGCATGATGATGAGTGGCTCGAGGAACAGACTTTATTACTTGATGAGACATTGAAAAATTTCAATGTCCGTGCAAAGGTCGTCAATGTCACTCAAGGACCGGCAGTAACTCGTTTCGAGGTGCATCCGGAACCGGGAGTGAAGGTGAATAAGGTGACGAACCTGATGGATGACATTAAATTAAGCCTTGCTGCTCAGGATATGCGGATGGAAGCGCCCATTCCCGGTAAACATACAATAGGCATCGAGATTCCGAACAGGAAAAGCAAACCGGTATTTTTGCGTGAGGTTTTGGAAAGTACTGAGTTTCAAGAGCATGAATCACCGCTTGCTGTCGCTTTAGGACTCGATATATCAGGTCAGCCGATCATCACGGATTTGAGAAAGATGCCGCATGGATTGATAGCCGGGCAAACGGGATCGGGGAAAAGTGTCTGTATCAACACGATGCTGGTCAGCTTGCTGTATAAAGCGACGCCGCAGGAGTTGAAATTACTCTTGATTGATCCGAAAATGGTCGAGCTCGCCCCTTATAACCGGATCCCGCATTTGGTCAGTCCAGTCATAACCGATGTAAAAGCCGCTACGGCTGCGTTGAAATGGGCTGTAGAAGAGATGGAACGGCGTTATGAATTGTTTGTACATGCTGGTGTGCGTGATATCACCCGCTTTAATGACCAAGCGGAAAAAGCCGGTCAATATTCAAGCAAGCTGCCTTATATCCTGGTGATCATCGATGAGCTTGCGGATCTAATGATGATGTCCCCGGCTGATGTAGAGGAAGCGATTTGCCGGATTGCGCAAAAGGCCCGTGCCTGCGGCATTCATTTGATTGTAGCCACTCAAAGACCTTCAGTCGATGTCATAACGGGATTGATCAAGGCAAATATCCCGACAAGGATCGCTTTTTCAGTTTCTTCACAAGTCGACTCCCGTACAATCATCGATAGCGGCGGTGCAGAAAAATTATTGGGAAGAGGAGATATGTTATTCGCCGAAAACGGCTCATCGAAAACGGTGCGCCTGCAAGGGACTTTTGTGAGTGATGAAGAAATCGATCAAGTCGTCAACCACGTAAAACTTGAACAGCAGCCGAAGTACCTGTTTGAACAGGAAGACTTGCTGAACAGGGCCGAGGTCATGGAAGAAGCGGATGAACTGTTTTTCGAGGCATGTGAATTTGTCGTGAGCCAGCAGGCTGCATCTGCATCGAGTGTCCAAAGGCGCTTCCGTGTCGGCTATAACCGTGCAGCGCGTCTAATAGAAATGATGGAGCAACGGGGTGTCGTTTCCGAATCCAGGGGCTCAAGGCCCAGGGATGTATTGATTACGGAAGAAGAACTGGAATTTTTACATGTTAATTAAGAGAACCTAATAAAAGGAAATTGAATATAATGTGAAAGGGTGAAAACCCTTTTTTATCACCTAAATTGAGGGAAAAACCAATGATTTGATAAATTGGCATCTGCCTGACATGGATGAATGAATAAAAAAGTGATATAATAGTTTTTTGTTGATGAATGATTAAAAATAAGAGCTTGAAAAACCTATTAAGAAATTGCGTTACTAACAAGTCTCGTAATGGAAAAAACAAATAAAAGATGACGTCATATACTGTCATACAGGTAGACGATTGGTGGAGGTTCGCTTTATGACTGCTTACCATTTTGTGGGAATTAAAGGATCGGGTATGAGTGCTCTTGCACAAATACTGCATGATATGAATATTGAAGTGCAGGGTTCCGATTACGAAAAAGAATTTTTTACACAATTGGCATTAGAAAAAGCCGGGATTAAAATCCTTCCTTTTAACGAGGAAAATATTCAACCTGGAATGACAATCATTGCAGGAAATGCGTTTCCGGATAGTCATCCGGAAATCGTGAAGGCAAAAGAACTTGATTTGCCGATTATCCGTTATCACCGCTTCCTAGGTGATTTCATGAAAAATTTCATTAGCGTGGCCGTTACGGGAGCGCATGGTAAAACATCGACGACCGGCTTGCTTGCCCATGTAATGGGGGGCGCTAAACCGACATCCTTCTTAATTGGGGATGGAACGGGTAAAGGAATCGTGAATTCTGATTACTTCGTATTCGAAGCATGTGAATATCGCCGTCATTTCCTTTCCTATTATCCGGATTATGCAATAATGACGAATATCGATTTTGATCATCCTGATTATTACGCCAATGTCGAAGACGTGTTCGAGGCTTTCCAAACGATGGCCCTTCAAGTCAACAAAGGCATCATTGCGTGCGGGGATGATGAGCATTTACCACATATTCAGGCGAAAGTACCGGTTATTTTTTACGGATTTGCAGAAGGAAATGATTTTCAAGCGAAAAATGTTTCCGTCACTCCGGATGGCACGACGTTTGATGTGCATGTAAGGAACAATTACTATGATACATTCACTATTCCTACTTTTGGAAAGCATAATGTATTGAATGCACTTGGTGTCATTGCACTTTGTAAATATGAAAACTTGGATACGGAAGCTGTGAAAGCCCATTTGCGGACTTTTGGCGGAGTTAAACGCCGGTTCTCCGAAAAGGAAATCGGAAGTCAGATCATCATTGATGATTATGCACACCATCCGACCGAGATCTCTGCAACTGTCGACTCGGCTCGTCAGAAATATCCAGAGCGTGAAGTTGTTGCAGTATTCCAGCCACATACTTTCTCGAGAACGCAGGCATTCCTGGATGAATTCGCCGACAGCTTGAATTTGGCCGACAAAGTATACTTATGTGAAATTTTTGGATCTGCTCGTGAACATCAAGGGAAGTTATCGATTGAAGATCTTCAAGATAAGATTCCCGGTGCCGAGCTGATTACGGAGAACACAACATCAAAATTGCAACATCATGAAAACAGTGTCGTGTTATTCATGGGTGCGGGGGACATTCAAAAGTTCCAGGCAGCCTACGAGCATTCACTGCAGGTAAAATAAAAAAAACGACCATCCGTTAGTAGCGGGTCGGTCGTTTTTTTATTGGTTTTTATGTTATTTCAAATTTTCAGGATTTAAATTTTCCAATTCCGGTAAAACGAAGCGGCCGTCCTTACGTATCAAGACGTCATCAAAATGGATTTCCCCGCCGCCATATTCAGGCCGCTGGATATTGACCAGGTCCCAGTGAATGTCTGAATGGTTTCCGTTAAAGGCATCATCATAGCATTGCCCGGGAGTGAAATGAAAACTTCCATCAATTTTTTCATCAAAGAGGATATCTTGCATCGGGTGTAGAATATATGGATTTACACCAATTGCAAATTCACCGACATATCGTGCGCCTTCATCAGTATCAAAAATTTTGTTGATGCGTTCCGAATCATTCGCAACCGCTTCAACGATTTTTCCATCCTTGAATGTCAACTTCACGTTTTCAAAAGTAAAACCCTGATAAGGGGACGGAGTATTATACGAAATCACTCCATTGATGGAATCTTTAACCGGGGCCGTATATACTTCACCGTCAGGAATGTTCAGCTCACCCGCACATTTGATGGCTTTGATGTCTTTGATGGAGAAGGTTAAGTCCGTACCGGGCCCAGTTAAGCGGACCTTATCCGTTTTATCCATCAATTCAACAAGATTGTCCATTGCTGCGCTCATTTTGCCATAGTCGAGGTTGCAGACTTCGAAATAAAAGTCTTCAAATGCTTCTGTACTCATTTTGGCTAATTGGGCCATTGAATTTGTCGGGTAGCGAAGTACGACCCATTTTGTATTTGGCACGCGGATATTTCTATGTACTTTACCGACTGTCTGTCCATGAATCGCCATCTTCTCAGAAGGGACATCGGATTGTTCATTGATATTATCCCCGGCACGAAGCCCGATATAAGCATCCATCTGTTTCATTACGTTTGCTTCAAACTCACCCATCAACTTGTACTGTTCTTCTTTGGCACCCATCAGCAAGGCACGATCCACTTGGTGATCCTTTAAAAGGACGAATGGGTAACCACCTGCTGCATAGGCTTCATTCACAAGTGCGTTAACAAGTTCACGCTGCAATCCGAAGTTTTCGATCAAGATTCTTTCACCTTTTTGAAGCTTCACGGAATAATTGATTAAGTTTTTGGCCAATGTACCAATTCTGGGATCTTTCATAAAAAATACCTCCATTGTTTAAATTCGACTTATCTTTTCTATCATACCCGATTTCCTGCCATAAGTGTCACCTATGAATTTCACGGAGGAACTGGATGCAGACAACAATATTTCCAGATTAGGGTTTGATAGGGTATATTGAAAAAATAAATAAGTTTATAATAATAGGGAAGGGGTAATTAATATCTAACAGCTATTAAATAAGTCGATTTTTATTTCGGAGGTGTTCCAATGGAGATTATTTTGTACGTAAGTGCTGCAGTTGCAGCGATAGCTTTTTTGGTACTTGTTATTTTTCTAACAAAGGTACTGACATCACTTCAAACTACCCTGGACAGTGTGGCCCGGACGCTGACAGGACTAGAGAGCCAAATGCAGGGCATAACGCTCGAAACTACTCAGTTATTACATAAAACGAATACGTTGGCTGAAGATTTGCAGCAAAAGTCGGAAAACCTGAACACGGTGGTGGATGCAGTGAAGGATGTAGGCACATCCATCTCTAGCTTTAATTCTTCCATCCAAAAGGTTTCCCATAAAGTGCAGGCTGAGATTGATAATAATCAAGAACGAATCTCACAAATTGTACAATGGAGCAATGTAGCCATGGAGATCAGGGACAAGTGGAAGGCCAGAAGCAAACAGGCTGCCCCGACCCCTACTGAAAGGGCGGAGTTAGAAAGGGAAGCGCTTGAAACAGATGACCTGCCTAAAAAAAGGTTTTTACGTTCTAGATCTTAAGATCTAGTTAAATAAAAAAATGAACTGAAAATTGAAAGGGGAATGTATTATGACTCAAAAAGAATTTCCGACAAAAGATTATCAGAAATCATATGAGGACGAACGCGACTCGATCAATTCTAAGGACTTTATGATTGGCGCCTTGATTGGCGGCATGATCGGAGCGGCCACAGCTTTATTCATGGCTCCGAAAACAGGCAAGGAATTAAGGAATGATTTCAATGAACAAGCTAGAAACATTTCAGAGAAAACAGAAAGATTAAGACAAACGGCGATGGAAAAAGGGACAGTCCTTGCTGATACTGCAAAAGAAAAAACGAGCTCTGTCACGGAAATCGTTTCCAATAAATCCTCAAATATCGTCAATAAAGTGAAAAGCCTAAAAACGGGAAAAGAAAACGGGGACGCGGCTGATGATACGACGAATTCCAGCAATAAGGATATAGATGTAACCGGAACTTCCGATGCTCCTATCGTATCCGTCGAAACGAACTTTGCTAACGGAAATGACTCGGAAAATAATCCTGCAGATCCTACAAGCGGAAACAAGAATGCTGCAAAATTAAAACTTGATGAAGCGAAAAAGGCATTTGATGAAACAGAGAATAATCTAAAGAAATAAATTCCTTGGATTCCTTCAAAGGGGATGAAAAGGCATAAAGGGACGAAGAATAAGGCGGTGAAGTGCTTTGATGGCTTCATCGCCTTTTTGATGGTAAGATTTATATGGACAAGGAAAGGAGATCGTTTTATGGTCATGAGTAAAATCGAAACAGAAGAACAATTCAATGAGCTTCTAAAAGAGGATACATTCCTGCTTTTCAAGCATAGTGTAACATGCCCGGTCAGTGCTGAAGCATTTGAACAATATCAGAGGTACATCTTGGAGAACGAACAACTTAAAACGGCCTATTTAGCCGTTCAGGAAGCTCGTCCACTATCTAACTATGTGGCAGAAACATTTGATGTCAAACATCAATCACCTCAGGCCATCCTTTTTAAAGGTGGAAAACCTGCCTGGAATGAATCTCATTGGCGGATTACATATGATTCATTGAGCAAGGCCATTACTGAATGAATGAATGAAGGCCGGATCCCTTTAGTAAGGGGTCGGGCCTTTTATTATTCCATTTGGTGGCCATGGGAATTTTAAACGGTCTCCAGGGGAACCCTTTTCTTTAAAGGCCCTTCCTGTTCAAGTGGAAGACGATTTGATCATGTCCAATTTCTCTTTAAGGTAAAATATCGATTAAATTATAGCTTTCTTGTTCTATTTCCAATATAATTCCTACAATGGATTGTTCCAATATTCAGTCTAATTCGTTTTTCCTGCATGTAACACCTGATTTTATGCATTCATAACTTTAATGCTTAAAAGCGTTTAATTATTAAAGAAAAATATAGTGACATTTATGGACACTTCATTTATAATTGATTTAATCATACATGAAATATTCTAAATTTTTCATTGATAATACAATCGGGTGGACATTCGAGGATCCAGATGGGATTTTTTTAGTTGGAGTCCGCTGAACCGATTTCTATTTTAAAAAACGAAGGGATGGATATGTAATGAGCAACAAAGAGCTTGATGGACTTCGTAATCAACTGGATGATGTGAACCTTCAGTTATTACATCTTATTAATCAACGTGCTGAACTTGTACAGGAAATTGGTCGCGTTAAAGAAAAACAAGGTGTAAACCGTTACGATCCGGTCCGTGAAAGAACAATGCTGGATCTTATCGAAGCCAATAATCAAGGACCGCTTGATCTTGGTTCGATTAAACATATTTTCAAAGAAATCTTTAAATTAGGCTTGGAGCTTCAAAAAGATGATCAGAAGAAAACGCTTCTTGTATCAAGAAAACAAAAGGCTGAAGACACGATCATCGACATTAAAGGTGAATTGGTAGGTAACGGAATCCCTAGCTTCGTTTTCGGACCATGTGCCGTTGAATCTTATGAACAAACAGCTGCGGTGGCGGAAGTCATTAAAGCTAAAGGCCTGAAATTGATGCGCGGCGGTGCATTTAAGCCACGTACATCTCCATATGACTTCCAAGGGCTTGGTTTGGAAGGTTTACAAATACTTAAACGTGTTGCTGATGAATACGGCTTGGCTGTTATCAGTGAAATCGTGAGTGCCAACGATATTGAAGCGGCGATCGATCATATCGATGTCATCCAAATCGGTGCGCGCAACATGCAAAACTTCGACTTGCTTAAAGCTGCAGGTGCTGTAAATAAACCAGTTCTTTTAAAGCGTGGACTGGCGGCAACGATCGAAGAGTTCATTCATGCAGCGGAATACATCATGTCGCAGGGCAATGGCAACATCATCCTTTGTGAACGCGGTATCCGTACTTACGAAAAAGCAACAAGAAATACACTTGATATCTCGGCTGTACCGATTTTAAAACAAGAAACTCATTTACCGGTCATGGTTGATGTGACGCATTCAACTGGACGTCGCGATCTTCTCCTTCCTACGGCTAAAGCGGCTCTTGCAATCGGTGCTGACGGTGTTATGGCTGAAGTGCATCCAGATCCTTCCGTTGCTTTATCTGATTCTGCACAGCAAATGGACTTCAAACAATTTGATGAATTCTACGATGAAATTAAACGTTTGAACTGGGTAACAGTATAAACCAAGAAAGTCTTTAAATGATCTACTTACGGCCCTTACCAACTTGGCAAGGGCTTTTTTTAATGGTAAAATACTAGTTTTTACAGAAAAAGCTTCGAAATAAGCACTATTGGATTGCAGGAAAGATTCTACTATCGTATGATAAATAACAAGAATGAGAACTGTTCGGAAGATTGAGTCATACATAAAGTGATATCTATGTGAATTTTATACTTAAATAGGGTATTGAATATTTGACTGAGAAGAGAGTAGGACTGCATTTTTGTTAGGCAGGTCGTTCCTAAAATAATCTTCCTTATAGAGAAAAACGCATAAAAAATCTTTTTCCGAAATAATTCGGGTCTTTTATGGGGAAAATGAAAGAAATGGAGGAATGGATGAATGAATAATATAACCATTTATGATGTGGCGCGTGAGGCGAATGTTTCCATGGCCACCGTTTCCCGCGTAGTTAACGGGAATCCAAATGTAAAGCCTGCAACAAGGAAGAAAGTTTCCGATGTGATTGAGAAGTTAGGGTATCGCCCCAATGCAGTGGCAAGGGGACTTGCCTCAAAGAAAACGACTACAGTCGGGGTTATCATCCCGGATATCTCGAGCATCTTTTTTGCCGAATTGGCACGGGGCATAGAAGATATAGCCACAATGTATAAATACAATATCATTCTTAGCAGTTCTGATGAGAATATAGATAAGGAATTCCATTTGCTGAATACGATGCTTGGAAAACAAGTGGATGGTATCGTGTTCATGGGCGGCAACATCTCTGATGAGCATGTTAAAGAGTTTAAGAATTCACCGGTTCCAATCGTTCTGGCAGGTTCGGTGGATGAAAGCGGGCAAGTTCCATCGGTTAATATTGATTATGAGGCGGCGGCATTTGACGCAGTGACATTCTTTGCTAATAAAGGCCACAAGCATATCGCTTTTGTAAGCGGAAACCCTTCCGCGCTGATTAATGAAATGAAATTGACTGGTTATAAACGAGGATTGAAAGAAGCTGGTCTTTCATTTGATGAAAGTTATATTGTTGAAGGTGATTATACATATGATTCAGGAATTGAATCTTTTGAAAAGTACCTGGAAGTTGAAGACAGACCGACGGCATTCATCGCCGGTGCTGATGAAATGGCTCTTGGAATTGTCCATGCCGCACAGGACAAAGGGTATAATGTACCGGAAGACTTTGAAGTGATCAGCTTCGATAACACAAGATTGACATTGATGGTGCGTCCGCAAATCACCACGATCGTTCAACCTTTATATGACATTGGTGCAGTTGCGATGAGGCTCCTTACAAAGTTGATGAATAAAGAACAAGTGGAGGAAGGTCTTGAAAAAGTGATCCTCCCGCACCGGATTGAAAACCGACAATCAACGAAATAAACTTGTTTGGAGAGTGTCCCGGAGGGCACTCTCTTTTTATTTCCCAACCCGAACAAAAAAGATCGTTTTTCAACGATCTTTTAACTTTGTTCATTGCTTTTCGACGTTTGCTTGGAAGACCTGATGGGATAAAGGGCCTTTTCAAGCGTCAGGGCATTCTTCTCGGTAATTTCAGGCTTCCTGGGAATCGGTTCGTAAATATCCTCCATGTCATCCCATTCATCCGGCAGCGTGACAGGAGACTCAGGCTGCCAGCAATCGAGCCATTCCTTTGATAGGGGACCAGATAGATCATTGTTTGTCATTTCAAGCCAGACCCTCGCCCAAGCCCTCGGGACGACGCGCCATATATCATATCCGCCGCCGCCTACTGCAATCCACCGTCCTTCGCAAAACTTATGGGCCATTTCGTGGGCCAACTTTGGTATTTCCCTATAAATCTTCATGGTGGCAGATAAATGGGTGAGCGGATCGTAATAATGGGAATCCGCCCCGTTTTGCGTTAATATGACATCCGGTTTGAAGAATTCAATAACCTCCTTAAAGGAAGCCCTATAACATTCGAGCCAGGATTCATCTTCAGTGAACGCATCGACCGGGATGTTGAATGAATAGCCGTAGCCTTTTCCCTGGCCCCGCTCGTTAATATTGCCGGTGCCGGGAAATAAGTAGCGCCCCGTTTCATGAATGGATAGGGTGCATACATCGGGATCATCATAAAATGACCATTGGACTCCATCACCATGATGTGCATCGGTATCGACATACAAGACACGTGCCCCATATTTTTTTTGCAGGTATTTAATCGCGACCGAACTATCATTGTAAATGCAAAAGCCTGAGGCCTTCCCCCGGAAACCGTGATGCAGGCCCCCGCCAAGATTAAGTGCGTGCTGGGACTGACCGGTCATGACGGCATCCACAGCCGTCAAGGTACCGCCTACAAGCAAGGCACTCGCTTCGTGCATTTTGGGGAAGATAGGGGTATCCTCTGTTCCCAGTCCATAATTTACTGCCTTTTCAGGGGGGAGCATTCCCTGGCCCGCCAGTTTGACAGCGTTTACATAATGGTGATCATGGATCAGTTCCAATTCTTCAACGGTAGCCATTCTGGGCTTGATAATTTGATCATCATTGATGGCATGGTGTTTTTTTAATAAATCAAGCGTGAGTTTAAGCCGCTTTTGATTGAATGGATGTTCATCGTTGAATTTGTAGGTAAGCAGTTCATCCGAATAGACGAAAAGGGAGGTGTCATTCATGTGAAATCCCCGGTAGGCTAGGCCATAAAACGGTATAGCCTTCTTTCTTCAAATCCTCCACCACCATAAATGGATTCATCGTCTGTACACGAATGACAAGAATTTTATAATCGCTTCCATTTTTTTCAGGATAAACAAGGGTGCTCAGGATATTCGAATTGCGCCTTTTGAAAATATGGGCAATATCATGAAGGGAACCTGCCTTATCCGGGATTCTGATTTCAATTTGGGAACCGGGCTGATTGACTCCAGTCAACTCAACGTATGAATGAAGTAAATCGGAACCGGTTATGATGCCCACTAACTTCCTTCCCGTTACGATTGGAAGGCAGCTGATATTGTTATCACAGAAAACAGCCCCGATTTCTTCCACGAAATCCAGCGGGTGCCCCGTGATTATTTCCGTTTTCATGATGCTTGATAATGGTTTTTGTAAATCATTTTTGTATTCTGCGGTACGGAATATAGAAGGTGCAGCATCCCGAATATCTCGGTCGCTGACTAATCCCACAAGATGATAGCTGTCATCGACAATGGGTATATGGCGAATCCGCTTCTCCTTGATGATCATGACAGCGCTATGGATTGTATCTGTTGGAGTGAGGGTGATAATATCCTCATTCATTATTGTTTCTACAATCATTTTCCTTCCTCCTCTTATTCGCCTCTTTAATACATAAATCGATTCATAAAACGCAATTGGTCGAACTTCTGGATGGATTCAGGCGGGACTCTTTTGCCGATACGGGCCATCAGGCAGTTGGCCGGGTGGGAACTGATTTCAGGATCATCTGTTGCAAAGTAGACCAAGCCACCCGCACTCATCATTTTCTCCATGACTTTGCGATAATCCCAAATATTCAGGCCTGTCCCTTTCAAATCCCAATGCCAATAGTATTCAGTGGTGATGATGATGAAGTCTTCAACCGAATCGTCTTCCATGGAAAGGCGGATCAGGTTCTTCCCGACGGAGGCACCCCGGTATTTAGGGATGACCTCGATTGCGCCAAGCTCAATCAGGTCCTCCATCTTAATTTCCGACCAGCGCTCCAAGGGATCGGGATATAAGTAAGTTACATACCCCACGATCGTTTCATTTTCACGGGCGATGAAGATCCTGCCCTCAGGCAAGTCTGCAATCTCTATTAACGCTTTATGCTGCAAAGCAGGCGGGCGAAAGGCGACCAAATCTTCGTGAAACCCATAACCGGACATCTTTTCGCCATTCAACGGACCTTCGATGATGAGCGTCCCGCTCGATGTCTGCAGTTCTTTAGTATAAAAGGTCTTATTATATTCCATTCTTTCACCACCCTTGTTATGTAGTAATCTTACACTCTGGCATTCCGGAGTAAAAGAAGCGTTGCTTTTAAAAACTGACCGAATGGAAAGCTTAAATAAATTATACATAAAAACAAGGGGCATAATTTAGAAAGTTCAACACATATATGAATCTTTTGTTACAGTGCTTCCTCTTTCCCAGCCATCAACATGAATTCACCTTAACTCTACCATACTTGTCATTCTCAAAATTCAGCAAGCAGGATTTTCCCTAATATGGAAGCTCTTAATATTTTAAAAATTGAGAAAATTGTCTTTTTATACTATAATAAAAATATAGAGCCGAATGAAGGGGGAGTTTGTCGTATGAATGTGAAAGCGTTGCCAGTAGTGGAAGGTAATTTTAATTTAAAGAATTATGATGAAAAATACAAGAAGTTTGACTGGTCTGAGACGGAAAAGGAATTCTCCTGGTCTGAAACCGGTAAAGTGAATCTTGCATATGAAGCCATCGACCGCCATGCCGAAACATACAAAAAGAATAAGATAGCCCTTTATTACAAAGACGATAAAAGAAATGAAAAGTATACATTCAAGGAAATGAAAGATTATACGAATCAAGCGGCCAATGTGTTCAAGAACATTGCAAATGTGGAAAAAGGTGATCGAGTTTTCATCTTCATGCCTCGCTCCCCGGAGCTTTATTTTGCATTGTTGGGTGCGATTAAAACGGGAGCGGTCGTTGGGCCGTTGTTCGAAGCCTTCATGGAAGGCGCAATAAGGGATCGCCTTGAAGATAGTGAGGCAAGTGTGATTGTGACGACACCTGAACTATTGCCGCGCGTCCCAGTGGATGAGCTACCCCATTTAAAGCATATTTTCTTGGTGGGGGAAAATATAAAAGAAGAAGGAAAGTACCATCACTTCAATAAAAAATTAAAAGAAGCCGACAAAGATTTCGATATTGAATGGGTGGATCGGAATGACGGTCTGATTCTTCACTATACCTCCGGTTCCACAGGCAGACCAAAAGGAGTGCTTCATGTCCATAATGCGATGATCCAGCATTATCAAACGGCAAGGTGGGTCCTTGATTTGCAGGATGAGGATGTGTATTGGTGCACAGCGGACCCTGGATGGGTGACAGGGACGTCTTACGGGATTTTTGGACCTTGGCTGACAGGAACCTCGAATGTCATTGTAGGCGGGCGGTTCAAGCCTGAATCCTGGTACAAGACCTTGGAGGACTTTGGTGTCACGGTATGGTATAGTGCCCCGACGGCCTTCAGGATGCTGATGGGCGCAGGTGACGAAATCGTTAAGCGGTTCGATTTAAGCACTCTCCGCCATATCTTAAGTGTCGGTGAACCGTTGAATCCGGAAGTGGTGCGCTGGGGAATGAAGGTATTCAATCATCGTATCCATGATACATGGTGGATGACGGAGACCGGGGCTCAGGTCATCTGCAATTATCCTTGCCTGGAAATCAAACCGGGTTCGATGGGCAAACCGATTCCTGGTGTGAAGGCGGCGATAGTGGATGATCAAGGCAACGAGCTTCCGCCGCATAGAATGGGGAACCTTGCCATCAAGAAAGGTTGGCCATCGATGATGAAGACCGTCTGGAAGAATGAAGCGAAATATGAATCTTACTTTATGCCAGGTGATTGGTATGTTTCGGGAGATTCCGCATATATGGATGAAGATGGTTATTTCTGGTTTCAAGGCCGTGTTGATGATGTCATCATGACGGCAGGGGAGAGAGTCGGACCTTTCGAAGTGGAAAGCAAGTTGGTCGAGCATCCTGCCGTAGCTGAAGCGGGGGTCATCGGTAAGCCGGATCCGGTTCGGGGGGAAATTATCAAAGCGTTTATCGCCCTTCGTGACGGATACGATGCAAACGATGAGTTGATTGAGGAAATTCGTACATTTGTAAAGCATGGTCTAGCAGCACATGCGGCACCTCGTGAAATTGAATTCAGGGATAAACTTCCTAAAACAAGAAGCGGTAAAATCATGCGCCGTGTCCTGAAAGCTTGGGAACTTGATTTGCCAACTGGTGATTTATCATCGATGGAGGATTGAGAAACTGAGCCGTGCTGATTAATGAAAAGGAAAAGGCATCCATTGTCCCTTTCATGGATGCCTTTTTGGGAGATTATAAGGAAACAGGCTGTCGGGTTCGCCCGACAGCCTGTTTTAGTTCAAGAAAGAGTGTCATTCTTCCTCTTCTTCAGCTTTATCCGTTTCTTTCTCTTTATCATTGACTGTCTCTTTATCATTGACTGTCTCTTGATCTTTGTCGGTCTCTTGAATTTCTTTATCTGTATTTTCCTTGTTTTGAGCTTTGTCTTGAGCTGGCTCTTTAACTTTATTCGTTTCTTTTTCTGGTTCTTTATCTTTCTCTTTATCTTTATCCGAACCGTTCTTTTCTTTTGAGTCCGGTTTTTTATCTTCGTTAGCTACTTTATCTTTTCCGCGATCACCTTTATTTTTTGCGGAATCTTCTTTTGAACCTGTCTTTTTAGCGCCGCTTTCAACACGTTGAGAAGGGGCTGATTCTTTACCGACTATGTCTACGGCCGTTACGTAATAGGAACCTCCTGAGCCGACTTTGTAAACAAGACTCCCGCCAGCATTGATGCTCGCCACTTTTTTGCCGTCTTTATAGACACGATAACCGACGACATCTCCTTCATGATGCAAGCCCCATGTAATCTTATCGTTACTGATCGTTATGGATAGGGGATCTGGTGCTTTGCCATTATCATTCAATTTCGCTTTCGCCCCGACGACATTTCCTGATTTTTCGCCTCCAGGAATCACGGATCCCGGGTCATCGACATATTCCAAACCGATATCTGCATAGGAATCGGGATTCAACATGAACCCGCCGCTTGTGAATTCGCCAGGCGTTTGCGGAAGGGCTGCGTAGCGTTTGCTGCCGACTGATACATATTGTCCATCTATGAAACTATCATCCGCCCTGGATGGAGCATATTTGGCGATGAATAAATCTGATTTTACAAGACCTGCCTTTTGGCATGCACTTGAAGGCAGCAGTCCTGAAACGCCACAGAAGGAACGGCTGACAATTCCGCCCGGCATTTCAAATCGCTTATCGGGGTCGATGAGTTTAGGATCGACCTTGTATGCGGCATTGATCAGATCTGCCCAATAATACATATTACGTTTATTATATTCCAGACCATTATAGGTCCCTTGCAAGGATTTCGGTGTGTCATATCCAAGCCATGTACCGAATGAAACATTTGGATTGGTAGCGACGAACCAAGCGTCCCAATAGTTTTGGGAAGTTCCGGTCTTACCTGCCCAATCACTTGAGAAAGCGAGTCGGTTCCTGACCGAAGCTGCCGTCCCGCTGTTTACGACATCACGCATCATATCAAGCGTCAGGTATGCGGCTTGCGGAGAAAATACTTCCACTGGCTTCACTTTATGTTCATAGATGACCTTGCCATCTTTCGATACGATTTTATCGATCATATAAGCATCGATGAACTCCCCTGAATTGGCAAATGTGCCAAACGCATTGACGTTTTCTTCAACGGTTACACCTTTGTCCATGGCACCTAATGACATGGCAAGATTGGAGTAATCCCCTTTCGTCACGGTGGAGAATCCCATTTTCTCCAAATAGGAAGCAGGGCTCAGGTTGATTATTTTCTTGTAAAAGAGCGCTGCCGGGATGTTATAGGAATTCTTCAGTGCCTCCCGGGCTGTCGTTACTCCCGTATAGCTTCCGCCGCCATAGTTTCCTGGACGCCACATTTTTCCTGCTGGGATGGAAATGGGTACGTTTGCCGATACGCTTCCAGGTGAGATTTTTCCTAACTCGATCCCTGGGCCATATACGAGCAGCGGCTTCATCGTTGATCCGTTTGATCGCAGTGATGCGGTAGCATGGTTCGTCTGTTCCCGTTTGAAATCACGGCCACCTACGAAACTGATGATTTTTCCTGTTTTATTTTCGATTAGAATGGCCCCGGCTTCAACGGGCTCACTCACCGTTTTCATTTCTTTCGTATCAGGATCGACGACTTGTGCCGTTTTATCGTATCCGTAATTCGGATAGTTTTTCGTTACTTCCTGCATTTTATCATATATCTTTTTATTGACCGTCGTATAGATCTGATAGCCGTTTTGACGCAGCTTACGATCGGCAAGTGCAACATATTGATCTTTTAAATCATCATTCTTTAAATCTTTCTCTTCATATCCATCTTCTTTTGCCAGACTGACAGAAAGGATTTCGATGGAGCGTTTTTCGATTTCATAGGTGAGCCATGGATATTTCTCGGATGGCATCTCCGTTTTGCCGATAAAGTCTTTTGTTATGTCGTATGCGACTGCTTGATCATACTCTTCTTTTTTTATGTATCCGTTACTATACATCCGCTTTAAAACGGTTTTCATCCGGTTTATGCCGGGCTCTTGATTTTCTTTCAGTGTACCTTTCTGGGTATATGGTGTATATCCGAAAGGGCTTTGCGGCAATCCAGCGATAAACGCTGATTGGGGCAGTGTGAGATCTTTGGCCTCCACGCCAAAAATACCTTCAGCGGCGGACTCGACTCCAGCAATGTTACGGCCAGAAGAGTTTCGTCCCAAAGTGGAGACGTTTAAGTAGGTTTCCAAAATCTCTTCTTTTTCAAAGAACTTTTCGACCCGGAGCGCAAGCAGGATTTCTTTTGCTTTCCGTTCAAATGAAACCTCGTTGGTCAGGACCTGGTTTTTAATGAGCTGCTGTGTTAATGTACTTCCTCCCGATTGGACGTTTGCATTCGTAAATTCCTGGTAAATGGCACGCAGGATAGCTTTTGGGACAACCCCGTCATGCTCATAAAAATACTCATCTTCTGTAGCGATGACTGCATTTTTAAGATACTCGGAAACTTTATCGATGGACACTTCTTCACGCTCAAGGTCACTCTTAAGCTTGCCCAAGTATACTTCATCTGCAAAGTATACCTCAGAGGTCTCTTCATAATTGTAAATGTCTTTTTTCAAATCTTCTTTTGAGCGTACTGGCTCATCATTGACGAGGGCAGCGAAATAGCCGGCTCCGACGCCGCCGGCGAATGAGAATCCTAGGATCCCGACAATAATGAGGATCAGCGTTAAATTCCAAATGACTTGGTATGTAACCCGCGCGTTCTTTTGTGTTTTTTCATTTTGAAAAAAGCGGGTCAGCTGCTTCCAGACAGTTTGAAATCTATCTTTTTGATTATTAATCATCGTATCATACCCCCTGAAATCACATATATTATAGCATATAACAGGTAGGGGAAAGGGCATCTTTCTTATTTTTCTATAATCTGTAAGGGTAATGTTGACAAGGATTCTTATGTATGATAAAAGTTTATTAACAACAATAAAATGATGAAATGATCGCGATGATAGGACCCAGTAGTCAGACTATCCCTGTTTCAGAGAGCCGGTGGTTAGTGGAAATCGGTACAAATGGTATGATGAATTACTTCCTGGAGCATTTGCTGTGAAATGATTAGTAGCAGGAAACGGTTGACGACCGTTATTCGTCTTGAGCGGAGGGCAGATTATGTCCTCAAGTTGGGTGGTACCGCGAATTCATTCGTCCCTTCATATTTATGAAGGGGCGTTTTTGTGTGTTTTTTGCGGTTTTTTTCTAAGATGAAGGAGGAATATTTAATGGAATTGCTTAAAGACCTCGAGTGGAGAGGGATTATTTATCAACAAACGGATGAAGAAGGTTTTAAGGACCTTTTAGAAAAAGAAAAGATTTCTTTATACTGTGGTGTCGATCCAACTGCGGATAGTATGCACATCGGACATTTATTGCCATTCTTGACATTGCGCCGTTTCCAGCAGCACGGTCATCGTCCACTTGTGCTAGTAGGCGGTGCGACTGGACTTATCGGTGATCCAAGCGGTAAAAAAGAGGAACGCCAGCTGCAAACACTGGAAAAAGTGCTTTATAATGCAGACTGCATAAAAGGGCAGCTATCCCACATCTTTGAATTCGACGGTGATAATGGTGCGGTCATGGTCAATAACTATGACTGGATAGGTAAAATCGATATGGTTACATTCTTGCGTGATTACGGGAAATACATCGGCATTAACTACATGCTGGCAAAAGATACGGTTGCTTCCCGCTTGGATACGGGGATTTCCTTTACTGAATTTGCGTACACGATCTTACAAGGAATAGATTTCGGTCATTTATACAGCAATTTCAACTGTAAATTGCAAATTGGCGGCAGTGATCAATGGGGCAACATTACGACCGGTCTTGAAATGATCAGGAAATCCAATGATGAGAATGCTAAAGCATTCGGTATGACGATCCCGCTCGTAACGAAAGCGGATGGGACGAAATTCGGTAAAACGGAAGGCGGAGCGATTTGGCTTGACCCGGAAAAGACGACTCCGTATGAATTTTACCAATTCTGGATCAATACAGCCGATGCTGATGTTGTGAAATACCTGAAATTCTTCACATTCCTATCTCGTGAGGCGATTGAAGAGTTAGAGCAATCCGTACAGACCGAACCGCATTTGCGTAAAGCGCAAAAAGCATTAGGGGAAGAAATGACCCGTTTGATTCATGGTCAGGAAGCTCTAGACCAAGCAATCAAAATCTCTGCCGCCCTATTCAGCGGTGAGGTGAAGAATTTAAGTGCAGCGGAAATCAAATTGGGCTTTAAAGATGTCCCTAGCTTCGAACGTGAAAGCAAAGAAGATATCGGTTTGGTCGATTTAATCGTAGAAGCGAAAATTTCGCCATCCAAGCGTCAAGCCCGTGAGGATATTCAGAATGGGGCAATCTCCATAAATGGGGAGAAAGTGACTGATCTGCAATATGTAGTGACGGAAGCTGCCAAGATTGAAGGGGAGTTCATCCTCGTTCGTCGCGGCAAGAAGAAATACACATTAGTGAAATGATAATTCAAAGCCCGGCTGAATCCCAGCCGGGCTTTGTCATGCAAAGGTGTTTAGGTGCAAAAAAAAGCCCATCCAAGGATGGGCTTTTTTGAAGTTATTAACGAGAGTAGAACTCAACGATAAGAGCTTCGTTAATTTCAGCAGGCAATTCAGAACGTTCTGGTAAACGAGTGAAAGTACCTTCTAATTTCTCAGCATCGAAAGTAAGGAAATCAGGAACGAAGTTAGTTGCTTCAACTGATTCTTTGATGATTGAGAAGTTGCGTGATTTTTCACGAACTGCGATTGTTTGTCCAAGAGACACTTTGTAAGATGGAATGTCTACGCGGCCTCCGTCTACAGTGATGTGACCGTGGTTAACAAGTTGACGTGCTTGACGACGTGTACGAGCTAAACCAAGACGGTAAACTAGGTTGTCAAGACGTGATTCAAGAAGAATCATGAAGTTTTCACCATGAACACCTTTAAGTTTGCCAGCGCGGTCGAACATTGAACGGAATTGACGTTCAGTGATTCCGTACATGTGACGAAGTTTTTGTTTCTCTTGCAGTTGCATTCCGTATTCAGAAATTTTTCTGCGTTGGTTAGGACCATGTTGTCCTGGAGCATAAGGGCGTTTTTCTAATTCTTTACCAGTACCTGTTAGGGAAATTCCTAAACGACGGGATAGTTTCCAGCTTGGGCCAGTATAACGAGCCATAGGATGACTCCTCCTTTAAATGTTTTTATTTTGGTAAAATAAAAACCGTGTGAATGTACGATCATGACCATTTTGTTTTCATGTACCTTCGCCCTAGCAGCAGAGAGTTACGAGATACACCTCTGTATTGAGGAACAAAATGAGAACATAAAGGCTGTCACATAGGCTGCAATATTTTACACAAGGAGTATTGTATAATATTCTGCTCAATGAGTCAAGGGCAGTTGTGATTAATTAAGGAATGGATAAAGAGAATCACAGGAGGAAAGACAATATATTAATAAAATGCAATTTATAGAAAGGTCTTTTCCATTGTAAGTGCAATGAGGTAATGAATCCAAAAATTATAGATGGTTTGAGACATTTCTTGGGTGCCTATGCCATGGGTGTGGTTCAATCCTGTTCCTTTGCTGAAAATGTCAAAAGGGTCGCTGATTTCAGGACGGAACGGGTACATGTACAAGTAATGTAAAAGGGAGCAGGCAAGGTTTGCCGCTCCCTTTTACATTATAGATGATTGGAAAGGATTTCAGCGAACTTCTCCAGTCCTTGCTGATCCATTTCATCAAAACGGTCCGTTATCGGGCTGTCGATATCGAGGACACCGAGCAATTTGCCATCCTTCATGAGCGGTATGACAATTTCAGATCTTGATGCCGCATCGCAGGCGATATGTCCAGGGAATTGATGGACATCCTCTACGCGCAGGGTTGTTTCGGTTGCAGCTGAAGTCCCGCATACGCCCTTGCCCATTGGAATGCGGACACAGGCTGGAAGACCTTGAAAGGGTCCTAGAATTAATTGGCCCTCTTCATATAAATAAAAACCTACCCAGTTAATCTCATCGAGAAACAGATTAAGTAAAGCTGCCGCATTGCTTAAATTTGCTATCCGGTTCGTTTCATCTTCGATTAAGGCAAGTAGTTGTTTTTGGACCAGTTCATAGTTTTTTTCTTTTTTTCCTTGATACATTTCGACATTAAACAAAAGCGTTCACCTGTCTTCCGCATATTTTTACAGCACTATCTAATCATGATGCTTTATTGTTGGGAAATTGTCGAGAAATTACTAAAGGATTCAGGCTCTTCCGTGAAGAAGTAGTCCACAAGACTTGTCTCAAAGAAAGCGAGGGATTGCCTGAATGAATCGCCAGACGCCAACGAAACAAGCCATTGTGGAAGCTGCATTGCATTTATTTCATTTAAAAGGCTATCATGCTACATCAATACGGGATATTGCAAATAAAGCGAAAGTGAACGCTGCAAATATTGCCTACTATTTCAAGAATAAACAGGGGTTGCTGGAATTCTGTTTCATTTCCTATTTAGAAGAGTATATCCTGGTCCTTGAGAAGAACATGACATTGCTCGAACTTAAAGGCCCGCAACATTGCTTGATGAATCTTGTAAAGGATATTCTCGCTTTCCAAAGGGAAAACTTCCTTGCTGCACGGTTCATATATGGGGAATCTTCACTAGATTCCAATTTAAACCGCGAAATTCATTCGACTTATTTTACTAAGGAAAAGTCTTATTTTCAATATATTTTGGAACAAGGAATCAAGAGCAGGAGTTTCCAGCAAGTATCCGTTCCCATGTATATGCTGCAGTTGAAGGGTTTATTGACGGCCCCTGTCCTGCATACCCATTATGCGATGGAGGTGCTTCACGTCTTCCCGCAGGAAGCCTATTACACGAATATTTATGCCAATGAAGTCGGACGTTTTCTGCAAGATACCCTTTTCAATGCCGGAGACTTCCAGCCACTGTTAGCCGGCCGGCCTGAAGTGTATACATGAGTTATCCTTTATACCCTGCAATCAGTGCCTGATGGCCCTGACCCAAATCTTTAGCCTGATGGGCATCGGAACCGTAAATAAGCGGAATGCCGAGATCTATTGCACGTTTTGCAAATCGTTCAGGGGGATAGGGCTCACCGCATAGCGGCTTTACAAGCCCGGCTCCATTATAATCCAGTTCATACTTTTGATCCTTGATCATATCGAGAACCTTGTAAACCCGCTCGTCAAAATTTGATGCCGGCGGATATCGATGCTGGAATTTATGGACAAGTGTAATGTGCCCGATCCGTTTTGGTTTATATATGCCTAAATCAGCTTCTATTGATTTTTCCAATGTATCGTAATATTTGGTATAAACCGATTCCACTGAACCTAGTTCATTGGCAATCTCACTAAACCCATCATCGCTGAAATCGATGCAATGCCAACGGTTTTGATGCTTGATGAAGTGGACGGAAAGTATACTATCATCAAGGAATTCTCCGATTTCGTCGAGGAATGCTTTTGTTTCATTTTCATACCCCTCTATAAAGTCAACCTCCAGGCCTGTTTTGATCAGGATCTTGTCTTTATAGCGTTCTTTTAGTACGCGGAGCTCTTGAAAGTAATCCAGGAGCAGGGCAGCGTCCATGCCGCTGTCTTTTTCAGGCGTAGGATCTTGAAAATTTCTTGGCAATGGAGCATGTTCCGTAAATGTGATTTCCTTTAATCCTAGCTCGATTCCCCGCGTAATATATTCATCGAATTTATCCGTAGAGCCGTGTGGGCAAAACGGAGTGTGCACATGACCGTCAGCTTTCATGGTTCTTCCCTCCCAAAAAACAGGTATTTGTAGCAATTTTCTACAAAAAAATCATTTTTCTCGTCAAAAATTATTGCTAACATGGTATCATAAAAGCATTAAATTTAACATTTTTAAAATTGATATATAAACGAGCAAGACTGTAAGGACTAGAACAGGGGGCTTACCATGGATTACATAATTGGGGTAATTGTATTAATTTTGATTTTCATCATTTGGGGTTATTTTTTCAAAAAGAGATATTTTAAAGAAATCGATCGACTGGAATCCTGGAAAATAAGCATCACGCACCGCCCCGTGCTGGAAGAGCTTTCTAAAGTCAAACAATTGAACATGACAGGTGAAACAGAGGAAATGTTCGAAAACTGGCGAATTGAATGGGACGCCATCATTACGGATCATATGCCCGAAGTCGAAGAGCTTTTATTCGATGCCGAGGAATTCGTCGATAAATACCGTTTCAGCCGATCAAAAGAGGTACAGCGCAAAATTACAGTCAAGCTGAATGAAATCGAGGAAATGATCAAAAAGATCTTATATGAACTGAATGAACTCGTAGGCAGTGAGGAAAAGAATCGATTGGAAATTGAGGATATCAAAGAATCCTACCGTCAATTGAAGAAATCCCTGCTTGCGCACAGGCATAATTATGGGAAAGCGGCTGATAAGCTGGAAAATTCCTTGGATGAAGTATTGCAAATCCTCCAGAAGTATGAAGAAGAGACCGTGAACGGCAATTATTTGAATGCGAGGGAGCTTGTTCTATCCATTAAGGAAAAATTGGCGGTTCTGTCAGTTAAAATGGAAATGCTCCCAAAATTATTGGTGGATAGCCAATCAGAGCTGCATTCCCAGCTTCAGGAATTGAAGGATGGTTATGAGGAGATGTCAGGACAAGGGTATCTGTTGAGCCATATCCAATTCGAACAGGAAATATCACGGCTTGAGGAAGAACTGGAACTATATAAAACACAATTGGACAATGCAGAAACGGAAGCAGTGGAAAAAGGCATTAAAGAAATGCGCGAAAGCATCGAGGTTCTTTATGACCTTTTGGAAAAAGAAGTACTTTCAAAACAGTATATCTTGAAAAATGATGAAGTTCTTAGAAAAACGTTAAGTGACCTTGAATATGAAAACGATAAACTTAAAGTTGAAACCATACATGTTCAACACACCTATCATTTGACGGAAAATGAGCTTGATGCACAACGGAAAATGGAAAAGCAGATTGCCCAGATTTCGAAACGCCATCAATTGCTTGTCTTGAAAATGGAGGATAATGTGATGGCAAGCTCCCTTATCAGCGAAGAGATGCAGGGACTGGCGGAACAGTTGAAGGAATTACAGGAAAATCAGAAAGACTTTACCCTTAAATTACAGGCTTTACGAAAAGATGAAATGGATGCCAGGGATGCATTGGCCGAATTGAAGCGCAAAATGGTCGATACTGGACGTTTAATTGCAAAAAGCAATATTCCAGGTCTTCCAGAAGAGTATAAAGTGGTGCTTCAGGACGCCAAAGAAAGCATGGACGACGTTCAGGGGAAACTTGAAGAAAAGCCGCTTGACATGGCCGCTGTATATATTTACTTGGAAAAGGCGGTTCAACAGGTGAATAGGGTCCACGAAAAAGCCAATGAATTGATCGAACATATGTATTTGGCCGAAAAGGTGATCCAATTCGGAAATCGCTATCGCAGCAGTCACGATATGGTAGCCGAGAGCCTTAGGGAGGCCGAGGCCAAATTCCGAAGTTACGAATATCAAGCTGCATTGGAAACGGCAGCCACGGCCATAGAAAAGGTCGACCCAGGCAGTTTACGAAAAATCGGGGCGAACATAGAAGAAGTCCTTTCCTAAAAAACCCGCCATGGCGGGTTTTTTCTTTTACAGGAACCTGAAATAGACTAGGCAGGAAGGTAAATCGTTCTGCGGGACTAAAAAGAAGCAGGTCCCCTATCATTTCAGTGGACCAGTGTTTTACATTCTCTTTCAAATTCAATTATGTTAATATTAGAAGTTGCAACAGCAACATTGAAACTTATATTCAGTAGAGTGACCATCATAGATACAATAACATGGAAGGTGAACCCATGATTTATTTTGATAATAGTGCAACAACAAAACCATATCCCGAAGTAATCGAATCATTCATGAAGGTTACTTCGGACTATTTCGGGAACCCCTCTTCGCTTCATGGACTTGGGGTGCAATCCGAAAAACTGCTTTCTGCTGCAAGAAAGCAGGTCGCTGATTTACTAAGGGTGAAGAGTTCGGAAATATATTTCACTTCCGGGGGGACGGAAGGAAATAATCTTGCCATCAAAGGGGCCGCCCAATCTCAGGGAAATCGCGGCAAACACATAATCACGACAGCGGTTGAACATCCTTCTGTAGAAGATGCATGCCAATCATTGACGAAAATGGGCTATGAGATCACGTATCTTCCCGTTAACGAATGTGGGCAAATTGATGTAACGGATCTTAAGGAAGCATTGAGGGAAGATACCATTTTGGTTTCCGTCATGCATGTTAATAATGAAGTTGGCTCGATACAGCCGATTGCTGAAATTGGCAAATTGTTAAAACAATACCCAAACGTGCTCTTTCATGTCGATAATGTACAGGGAACAGGCAAAGTTTCGTTATCATTGCGCGAAGCCAATGTGGATTTATGTACAATTTCCGGCCATAAGGTTCACGGCTTGAAGGGGACGGGCATCCTTTATGTTCGTGAAGGCGTTCGGGTCGATCCGCTTTTCCATGGCGGCAATCAAGAAACGAAAATCAGGAGCGGCACCGAAAATGTTGCAGGAATCGTCGCCCTATCGAAGGCTTTGCGTATTAGTATGAACAATCAATTGCTGTATCATGATAAGCTGCAGCAAATCAAAGCATATTTATATAAAGGTTTGATGGAAATGGACGGGGTAATGGTTAACAGTCCTGAAGAGGGTGCACCCCATATTGTGAATTTTTCCGTTCCGGGGCTTAAATCCGAGGTATTGCTGCATGCACTTGAATCGGAAGGAATATATGTTTCGACGACCAGTGCCTGTTCTTCGAAAAAAAGGACGGTAAGCAAAACGGTGGATGCGATGTTCCATAATTCAGCCCGTTCCGAAAGCGTCATCCGGATCAGTACTACCTATGGCAATGAAATGGAAGAAGCAAAGCAAGTTCTGGCGGCGATACAGAAAATAGTCGCTAATTTAGAAAAAATAATGAGGGTTGCAAAATGAAATTTGATCATATAATTATCCGTTATGGAGAAATCTCCACGAAAAAAAGAAACCGCAAAGGCTTTGTAGACAAAATGAAGGCACATATCCGCTGGAGTTTAAAAGATATAGAACTG
>NZ_JBHVQU010000035.1:0-34379 GCF_042886655.1 Peribacillus sp. NPDC058002
ATCTATTTTAATGTACAAATCTTCCTTGATTTCCTGATAGCCTTTCCCGGCATTTTCACGGACGGTGGTCCTTAAAATCTCATGTCTATTAACGACATGGTTGACTGATTTTTCCAGAATTGAAATATCCACTGCACCAGTAATTTTATATTTCTGAGGGATATTATAATTGGTTGTCTTACCATTAAGTTTTTCGTTGAACCACAAAGCCTCTTGATTACTGGATAAAACATGATCTTTTTGTTGTGCTTCACTGTGATCTATGTCATGATCTGACATTTCATTAATGATGAAGGCCGTCAACGAATCGATTGTTGAATTTTGAAAAATATTTTTCAAGGTTAGAATTTGATTGTATTCTTTGTTTAATTTCGTCAATAACTTCATGGCTAAAATCGAGTGTCCGCCCACTTCAAAAAAATCTGCATTTTTATCGATTTGACTTGTTGATAAGACTTCCAAAAATGTCTTTTCCACGAAAGATGAAACTACTTCCGTTTCATCTTTCGGAGGCGTATTCACTTCCGGAAAAATCTTATGACTTAGCATTTTCAATGTAGGATTTTCAAACAAATCGGCTAATTTCATATTCGCATCAAGTCTTTTATTTATTTTGGACACCAATTTCATGGCTGTTATCGAATGCCCGCCCAATTGAAAGAAATCAGAATCCTCATTAATCTCACTGTCCAAGAAAAACTCTTGCCATATTTCTTTAAGTTCTTGATTAACGGATGTGGATTCAATCTTATTGTTACTTGTTGCTTGATGGTTCTTACTCACCTTACTTTTTAGTTTTGAAAAATCAACATCGACATATATTTCGTCAATTTGCTGTACTTTTGTAATTTGATGGGCAATCTGCATGAAGGCTGATTGGATATCATTTACTAGTGAACGTTCTAGGAAGCAGCGATTAAAATATAATTTGCATTTAATCGTATCTTTATTATCTTGGGCTTGTAATGATAATGGAAAACTATGCGTCTCTTTCCCGCCTTCAATTTCCCAGTTAATTTCAAATCCATCGTTTTTCGCTTCCGGATAATTTTCATAAACAAATAAAGTTTCGAAAATGGGATCTTCCTTTTTTAATTTCGTATGCCTTTTGATATCCACTAAAGAAATTTGAGAGTAATCCAGCATATTGTTTAATGTTTCCTGGAAGCGTTTCAGTAAATCAGTAATGCTATCTGTATCGTTCATTTCAGCTATCATCGGGATCGTATTAATGAGCAGCCCAACAATTTCTTCGGATTTGAATAAGTTATTCGACCTGCCAGAGCTTACAATTCCAAAGACTATTCGATTTTGATTGGACATTTCCTTTAGGACGATCGACCAAATTAACTGTAATAATACATTCATCGTTACATGGTTTTTGGCGGCGAATTCCCTTAAAAGCTCACTCTGTTTTTTATCCAGCTCCCAAAATAGATCATTTTCCTGCTGGTTTTCCTTCACATGCTTCAGAGCTGGGAATGTGATTGTCGGCTGCTCAATATCCTTTGCCAGTTCTTTCCAAAAACAGTTTAGATCTTCCGCATCGATTTTATTCATGTACCGGATAAAATCTCCATATTGCTTTGGTTTTTCAATAAGCCGTTTGGATTCTTTTCCTACAATCCGGCTGTAAATAACGAAGAGTTCATCGATGACTATGCTGGTACTCCAACCATCCAAAATTATATGGTGATGAGTCCAAATCAAGATATACTGATTTTCTTCAATTTTCACTAACTGGAGTTTCATCAAATTGGAGTTATTCACATCCATCTCCTGGGATTTGGATATCACTCTTTGAATTTCATTTGATTGATCATGTTTACTCAACTCTGTCATATCGATTATTACTGGTTGATAATCCATTGCATTGAATACAACCTGAACATTGTTTTCGATATTTTTAGAGATGACCTTCATTCTTAATGCTTCATGACGTTCTACAACCTGGCTCCATGCCTGGAATAATGCATGTACTTCAAGAGCGCCCGTTATCCTGATTCGCATTTGAGAAATGTAAAGGTTCTCTGCTGTATTGTTCATTTCCAGTTCATAAAGGATTCCTTCTTGAAGCGGAGTTAATGAGTAGATATTCTGAATAGATTTCTCCAATTTTGCGCCTCCCGATTCCATTTACTTGTGTCATCCATATCTGTCGACTGCAATCATTCTATTAAACTCTTTAATCCCCTTATTTATTGGAATTCAATATATGAAACAAATCTTCCTCAGTAAGCATCGCATCTGGAAAATCACTTTCTATTAAAGAAGCTTGGTCAAATTCAGTTCCCATGATTTCCATGACGACATTACCAATAGCTTCTATTATTAAGTTCATCTTTTCTTCAGCTAATTTTGAGATTATTTTTATGAATAGTTTTCCGTCCTGGATCAATGCCAGGAAATGGATTTTTGGTTTTTTTTCAAACTCACCAAAGTCCCTGCTATTGGATGAGTCAAATTGGGAGTCCAATTTTCCTAAATAATTAAAAGTAACGTGGATATCCGGCTCCTTAATGACCCCAGGTCGTAAATATTTGATAACGCCATAATCAAAACCTTTATTTGGAATTTCCCTTATAGCATTCTTCGTGTTTTTTAAAGTGTCATCAAACGTCTCTCCTGAATGCAGCAATATCGGATACATCGCAGTAAACCAGCCAACAGTCCGAGTAACATCCATTGTTTCATCCGCCATTTCCCTGCCATGCCCTTCTACTTCCATCCAGAAGTTCTTCACCTCAAAAGATTTTTTCAAACTCTTTGCAATTAATGACAACAATACTTCTTCCACAGTCGCTTTTGATTGCCTTGATAATTCCTGGATCAATAATTCAGTTTCTTCTTCACTGAAAGATTTCTCCATTGTTCTTTCTTCTTTAGCTATAAAGTCTTCCGCTATCTTAAAATCCGTTAATTCACTTTTTGTTTTTTGTTCCCAATAACGGAGTGTATCAGGGTCCATCAACGATTCATTATATTTTTTCAAGAAGTTTGACCAGTCTTTGAATGATGAAGTTTTATAAGCAAGCTTCCCTGTTTGG
The DNA here is from genome assembly GCF_042886655.1 of Peribacillus sp. NPDC058002. NCBI lineage: Bacteria > Bacillati > Bacillota > Bacilli > Caryophanales > Bacillaceae > Peribacillus > Peribacillus sp. NPDC058002. The sequence continues at coordinate 3,048 of NZ_JBHVQU010000035.1, forward strand.
TTGTTCAATGCTTGATTATGGAGAGCATTGAAATCTTCAAGTAAAATTCTCCAGGAAACAGCATCAATCAATAAATGATGGATTACCCAAAAGAAGCGATACTTGTTTGATTGTTCTTTTAAAACAAGCATTTTCATGATCGGTCCATTACTTATGTCCAATGAACGCTGAGCCTTACTTTCCCATTCATCTCTCATTCTTATTCGCGTTTCCTCATCTAAATGATGTATATCCTTATAGACTAACTCCCATGTTTTATGTTCTGAGTCTATATTCCCGATATATTTATTTTCATGTTTTTTAAATAGGGTTAACAATCCATCATGATGGTCCACGATTTGAGATAGAATTTTTTCAATGTCATCCATTTGAGCACAGGAATCTTTACTAAAAACAATGGACTGGTTCCAATGATTGATGGAAGTCGTATGTTCTGCAAAGAACCATTCTTGGATGGGGGTCAGTTCCACATTCCCCCTAGTGGCTATTGGTTGAATCATGACCTTATTTTCGGTTTTCGCGATCGCTGCCAGCTCTGCTACCGTTTGATTTTCAAAAATGGTTTTTGGACTGATGATTATATTTTCCTGCCTTGCTAGAGAACATATTTGAATGCTCTGAATGGAATCGCCGCCAAGTTCAAAAAAGTTATCCCGGATACTTATGTCATCCAGCCCTAGTACTGTCTTAAAAATCTGAAGAAGCACTTTCTCATTGATCGTCCCAGGTTCTTCCAATGTATTGCTTCTAGTTACGGGTACTGGTAGAAGCGCTGAATCAATTTTCCCATTTGCATTTAACGGAAATTTGTCCACTTGCATAAAGAAAGAAGGAATCATGTAACTTGGTATTCTCTCTTTTAAAAATGCTTTTAGGTGGTCATAATCAACTTGTTGTTTGGATGTGAAATAAGCGATTATTTGTTTATTTAAGTTTGGCTGATCCTGAACCTTAATGAATGAGTCACTTACTTGAGGATACGCATTGAGATTGACCGAAATCTCATCAACTTCCACCCGGAAACCTCTTATTTTCACTTGATTATCTTTACGCCCCAGAAAAATCAACTCACCATCGCTCGTGAATTTTGCAAGGTCGCCGCTGCGATATAAACGCTTTCCAGATTTAAAAGGATGATCAATGAACTTTTCTTTCGTTAAATCATCATTATTCACATAGCCAACAGCTAACCCTTCACCGCCAATATATATTTCCCCTGCGGCACCTATCGGGACAAGCCTTTGCTCCGGACTTAGTAAATAGACATCAGTATTCAGGATAGGTTTGCCTATCGATACTTTATTATTAGCAGTCTCATTGTTTTCGAACGCTTTAAACATTTCAATCGTGGTCCATACTGAATATTCCGTTGGACCGTAGGCATTATAAAAGTTTATATTTCGATAGCGATCCAGCAAAGCTATTGGACATTCAGATCCGGCCGAACCAACGAACTTCACATCAGATCCCTCAATATTGAGTTCTTGCAAAACGGCAGGCGGCAATACTAGGTGAGTTAACTTTTCACTTTTGATTTGATTTTCCAAAGCGAATAAATCAAACATCTCCTCCTTATTATTCCCGATATGCAACTCTGCACCATTTAATAAGCTTCCAAAAATCTCATAGATGGAAGCGTCAAAATTAAAAGTGGCAAATTGTAATACCCTGGAGGTCTCATCAAGTTGTAAGTACTTGTTTTGACTTATTATTAAATTCACTACTCCTCTATGGGATAACATGACACCTTTAGGTTTTCCTGTCGTTCCCGAAGTATAGATTATGTAAGCCAGATCGGATGGCGCAATCGATTCGTTACAGCACTCGGTATCCACGTAATGGACGGATTCTAGATTGATCACCTTAGCTATTTTTTTTAAGGCAGGAACCTCAATTTGATTCGTTATGCATATATCCATTTTCGAATCATTGATGATATATTCCAATCTTTCAGCTGGCAGCATGGGATCAAGCGGAACATATGCACATCCGGCTTTAATGATTCCCAACATGCCTATCACCATATCAATCGATCTGTTTATATGCAGGCCTACCTTATTGGAACCATTTTCGATATTATTTCTAAGCAATTTGGCAATCACATTTGATCGTTGATCTAATTCCCAATAGGTAATGGACTTACCATTATCAGCAACGGCTAATTTGTTTGAATGCTTCTTAACGATTCTTTCGAATATGGAGGTGATCGTCTCATTTTGATGTGCATCCGAAACCTCACCTTGCCACTCAAATAACAATTGATTCATTTGATTGTCATCTAAATGCTCCAAATGACGTATAGGTTTGTCTGCATTTCTGCAAATTTGGAATAACCATTTTTCAAAACTCAACATGAGTCTTTCAATTGTTTCCCGTCTAAAAAGTTCATCGGAATACTCAAACTCTAGGATCAGGTTATGGGAACCTTTTACTTTTATGGTCAGGTCATAATTTGAATAAGGAATTTCGAATTTGTCTTGTTCAAGAGTGAAGAATGAATTGCCAAAGTTCCCATCAAAGCTGTCTTCCATTGCCAATGCTGTTTGGAACAATGGGGAATGGCTTAGATCCCTGTCTGGATTAATGATTTCAACGATTTTTTCAAATGGAAAGGCCTGATGTTCCAATACATCCAAAATCACTTTACGATTTCGGTTCAATATTTCATGAAATGATTCTGTTGCATCCACGGTCAGCTTCAATGGCAGCGTATTGACAAAGCATCCAACTGTCCGGGCAAATTCTACCTGGCCGCGGTTTGCCACGGTACTCCCGACAATGATTTGATTCTTTCCGGTATATTGACTTAAAAACACTTGATAGGCGGTCATCATAAAAGCATATAAAGTCGTGCCATTCTCCTTTAAAACCCTGTCTATCAATACACGGAGTTCGTCCGTTATCGCCATTTCCAGCCTTCCACCTGAGTATGAAGGTGATTTTGGACGTTGAAAGTCAAATGGAAGTTCCAATGCTTCTTCCTCTTGATCTAAATAACTTTCCCAAAACCTCCTTTGGCTTGGCGTACTTTCCTTGACCCACTCCTTATGCCAGACAGCATAATCTAAATATTGCATGTCCAGAGGAGGAATATCCCCAACCTTGCCCGTTTGAATTCTTTCATAAATCTCCATTAACTCTTCGAAAAAGGTGACAAACGATACTCCATCAAAAATGATATGGTGGAAATTGCATACTAAATAATGCTTTTCTTCGTCAATTCGAAATAGTTTCATATTAAATAAATGATCATTTTCCAGGTCGAAACATCTTTCCATTTCTTCAGTAAGATGGGAGGTGACCATTATATTACTGACTTCGGGATCTACTTCCCGACAGTCCTCATAGGCAATTGTGTTTCTGCTTTTTTTTGATAAGAATTGAAGGATTTGATGTTCTTCACCCTTGAAATTGGTTCGCAATGTTTCATGGCGTTCAATCATGAAATCCAATGCCTGTTGCAGGTCATCGATATCCACTATGCCATTTAAAGTGAATCTAAATGGCATATTGTAGAGCATTTTCCTTTCATTCAGGCTGTCAAACAGATACATTCGATCTTGATTATGAGATAGCATCCCTTCACTTTTCCCACGTTTATAAGGCTTATTTACCTCGACTTCCCTCATGCTGATAAGCATGTCCAGAAAACTTGCCAGTTTTTCTATATTCCATTGACTTGAAATGATTTCCGGTGTTAATTGAATACCAAACTCCCGTTTTATCGAAGACAAGAACTCATCTTTTTTTTCATTTGTGCTTAGTGATTCATTCATATCCTCCATTAGTGAGATTTCAAAAGTTTTGATAACAATTGAAATCAAGTTTAATAGCCTATCTTCCGTTTCACTGATTATCCTGTTCATAGAAAAACACCTCAATTCTTTTCCATTCAACCTAACTTGTTAATATCATCCAATTGTTTAATGAGTACGGATAGTTCCTGGATGGTTGATTGTTCGAACATCACTTTGATTGGCAATTTCACTCCCATGTTATTCTTCACCATTTGAATGAATTGCATGGCTAAAAGGGAATTCCCGCCTAAGTCAAAGAAGTTGGAATCTGTACCTATCTTTTCTTGTTCTAAAACCTCTTTCCAAAATCCTATAAGTTTTTCCTCAATTAACCGTTCCTTCACAGCAATAGTTGTTCCCATATATATTCCCCTCACTTAACTTTCATTTTTTCTAACATTTCGCTTAAGATTCGATTAAATATAGAAAGGACTGATGACCTTAACTTTGGAGTGACCGCTGCCTCATTAAACTTAATTTGAACACTTGAACCAGGGGTGACGATAATGACGATTGGATAATGGGTCGTTTCCCGTCCTTCTTTCAAACTCACATTGATTTCATCATTATTAGCTAGTACCATGGGATAGTTTTCAAAAGCATATAATGATTCAAACAAATGACTCTCCAAATTAGCCCACTCATAAATCTCTGATAATGGTGTATTCTCATAGGCACTTAGTTCCAAAAACTCTTTTTGAACTTCATCGAGCAGCTCAATGTAAGTCTTTTCTTGGCTGATATACTTTATAAATGGCACAGTATTGATAAATGGACCCACCATGGCCTCAATATTCCGGACTGGGATATTCCTGCCGGATGTAACTACGCCGCAGCATACATTTTCCGTACCTTTTACTTCTTTTAAAGTGGCTAGCCATATTGTTAGAAAGAAAGTATTCATGGTAATCTTGTATTCCTGACAGAATCGTTGAATGGTATTAATCAATTCCTCATCCAGTACTTTCAAGTAACCATCTTCAATGTATCCCTCGCCTTCCAATACTCCCGTTATACCGGATCCGGAATTTCGGACACCCTCCAATTTTCCTGCCCAATATTTCCGCAGCTCCTCATTACTCGTATAATCTTTCATATATTCAACATACTCTTTAAATGAAGCACTACCGGATGATGATGGTGTTATTGAATGATAAGAATTAAAGATGTCATTAATAACCATCGAATAACTCCAGCCATCCATAATAATATGATGGAATGTCCATATTAATTGGTATTCATTGTCCGTAAGCTTAACGATCATGAAACGATTCAACCTATTGTTCTCGACATCTATCATCTTATATTGATCCGCTAACAACTTTTCCAGCTTCTCTTGTTGTTCCATCAATTCTTCATATTCAATCTCGGTATCCATTGAATTCATTAGCAGTTGGTAGAATAACCCTTTTTTACTCGAATATAATTTCGTTTTTAAAATGTCATGTTTCCCTGCCGTTGTCGCAATGGCATTCTTTAATTTTTCGACGTCCAGGAAACCTTTAATAGCAAATATGAGTTGCACTTTATACTGGCTGCTCTCACTATCAAACAAGCTATGGTACAACATCCCTTTTTGCAAAGCAGTCAATTCATAAATATCAACAATTCCTGTTTCTTTGCGCAGTAGTTGGTTAAGTTCTTCTTCAGGCATATCCAACAATGGAAAGTCCTCCGGACGGTACATCTGTTTTACCAATTTTGTTTCTTCTTCCAATGTCCGTAGCAATTCCGGCAAATTGCGTTGAATATATCTCTCAAAATCTTCTCTTACGAAATGTCTGTTATAATTTATTTTTATAGTTTGCTCTTCGTTCACTACAAGCAATTCAATATCGACTTCATGCTCGGTATAGGCATTATGTTGAATATCTTGTTCACTAAAAAAGATGACCTCTTTTGCAGCCAATTCATTACTTTGATGAAATCTGCCTAAATTATTAAAACTGATAATCGGCTTATTTTGTTTCATTTGTGTCTCGCCACATAATTCGGTCAGGATCCCATACTCGATCCCTTTATTAGGCAGTGTCCTTAACTTTTTCTTTGTACCTTGAATCGTGTTCGAAATGGTTTCTTTATTTTCTATATAAACCGGGCACATGGTCGTAAACCATCCTACTGTCCTGGACAAATCGACACCTGCAAATAATTCTTCGCGACCATGTCCTTCCAAAGTGAAATGAATATCCTTTTTATTAAAATACTTCCCGATTAGCGATGCGAAAATGGATAAATATATTTCATCAATGGATGCTTTATACGCTTTTGTCATTTCATTATAGATTTTGTTTGTAATCTCTTTATTCAGCTTCAATTCAAATGATTTTCCATCGTAAACATTCCCTGCTTTGACTAGGGCACTTTCGTTTACTGCATCATGTTCATTCTGCCAGTACTCTTTAATGCCTAATGGAATGCTATTTTTGTATTGGTTTAGATTATTCGACCATTCCTTATATGATGTCGTTTTATTATCCAGTTTTAGTTCTTGATCGTTGATATCCTGAATATATAGCCGGTCAAAATCTTCGATCAAGATTCTCCAGGAAACCCCATCAACAAGTAAATGATGAATGATCCAAATGATTACATGCTCATTTTGGCCAGTATTGATGCATTCAATTTTCATCAGTGGTCCGTTTGAAATGTTCATGCCCTGCTGTGCATCGTTCCCGAGTCTAGCTATTTCCCGTTCCTGTCCATCTTTATTCATATTCGATAGATTTACGTAATTCATAGTCCAATTTTCAGTCGGGTCGATATGCTTTTCCACTTTCGAAAATGCTTCATCTTTTTTGAACCTTGATCTCAGCACATCATGATGTCTAACGATATGAGCCATGATCTTTTGCATCCGTTTCTCATTCATTTTCGGGTAGCCCTTTAATGTTACAGATTGATTCCAATGATTATAATCATTTATTTGTTGAGTGAAAAACCAACTTTGAATAGGTGTAAATGGCGCCTTTCCAAAAACATCGGCCTGATTTATCGTTAAATCTCCCGTCAATTCCACAACCTTTGCCAGCTCTTCAATGCTTTGTTTTTCAAAGATGTTTTTTGAAGTAATGAAAAGATTTTCTTTCTTGGCAAGTGAACAAATTTGAATGCTTAGGATGGAGTCTCCTCCACATTCGAAAAAGTTATCAAAGATGGTTATTTCCTGATTATTCAGCACCTCTTTCCATATCTTTAACAATTTTTGCTCCGTTTCATTAATGGCACTTTTATTGTCGGTTCCTTCCGTGTTCGTTTTAGTATCCAGCAGGCTCTTCATGTCGACTTTGCCGTTAACGGTTAGCGGAAATGACTCCATTTTAATGAAATAAGAAGGAATCATATATTGGGGAAGATGATTCTTCATATAATCCCGGATATAATTTTCTTCCAGGTCATTGTCGGAGATATAATAAGCAATGATGAATTTCTTTGCCTTAGATTCATCTTTTATCGCTATAAAGCAATCCTTTATACCTGTACATTTATTTAGAACGGCACTGATCTCGCCAAGTTCGATACGATATCCCCTGATTTTCACTTGGTCATCCGCTCTGCCTGCAAATAGTAAATTTCCATCCTCGGTATACTTAACTAAATCTCCTGTTTTATATAGCTTCCTTGAAGGATTGAACGGATTTGGGATGAAGCTTTCAATGTTTTTCTCCGGATTATTTATATATCCTCTTGCAATGCCTCTCCCGCCGATATACAGCTCCCCTATTTGACCCTTAGGAGTTGGCTTCATCTTGGTGTTGAACACATATGCTTCTGCATTTAAGATCGGCTTTCCGATCGGAATCACTGTATCATCACTTGGAAGTACCTTATATGCTGTCGAAACGACGGTGCCCTCAGTCGGCCCGTAATTATTATATAAATCAAAGTTCAAATGATTGGGTATCGTTTTTAAACGATCTCCCCCTGTCAAAATGGCTCTGATTGATTCTGGAAATTTCATATCGTTGATAAATAATTGCTCGAGTAGTCCCGTTGAAAAAAACGCGAGTGTGACTTTCTCCTTTTCTAACTTCTCCGAAAGGATTTCTACATCCAATAAATCATAGTAATCCAATATCAGGAGTTTATTCCCATTTGTCAGGTAGGGGAATATCTCCCAAACGGACGCATCAAAAGATGTATTCGATACTAGTACTGCTGCATCTTTTCCATCGACAGAATAATAATTGATATGCCAATTACAGAGGTTTGCCAACCCTCCATGTTCAATCATGACCCCTTTAGGTTTACCTGTTGTTCCTGAAGTATAGATGATATAGGCCAGATCACTTTCCGATATCTTTCTTGAAACGAATTCCTCGCATTCAATTTCCCGTTCTTTCAGTATGTCTTCGATACATATTAGTTTCCCTTCATCACCGGGATATTTTGAAAGTCCTTCTTCATTACTTAAACAATATGTGATTTGAGAATCCTCAATCATATGTTTCAGCCGTGACTCTGGTTGTGACGGGTCCAAAGGCACATATGCCGCCCCAACTTTCATAATGGCTAAAATGGCCGTAACCATATTGATCGATCGATCCATAAAAATCCCGATTCTATCTTCTACATTTACATGGTTCCGGAATAATCGGTGTGCCACCTGATTTGCCCTGGCATTTAACTCGCTATATGTCACCTGGTCATCACCATGAACAATGGCAACATCATTGAAATTTGTGCTTACTTTATTCTCAAACCTAGCAATTACATCTTCAAAACGATGATCTTCCACTTCTTGATTTACATTGCCTGTACCCATTTCGATTATCGATCGTAACTGGGCAGGCTCTAAATAGGTGATGTCCTTTATCTTCTCGCTTCCCTCGGTTGTAATCTCTTGCAGCCAATACTGAAAATTACTAGCCATTCTTTGAATCGTCGCTTTATTAAATAATGATTTGTTGAATTCAAACGAAATGAATAATTCATCCCCATCCATTTCTTCTGCCTGAACAACTAAATCAAATTTAGCTTTAAAGGTATTGATTTTTTTCGGCTTTAACGTGAAATTTTTATATGACAGCTTTTCTTTTTGGTTATTTTGCAGGACAAATACTGTATCGAATAATGGCGTAGTTTCCATGGTTCTTTCTGCTGATAAATATTTCAAAATTTCCTTAGTAGGTAAATTTTGATGGTCAAAAACACCTGCAATATTTTTTATATTTTTCCGCAAAATTTCTTCAAATGAATCTTCCTGGGATACATTTAATTTAAAGGGCAATGTGTTGACGAAATATCCTATCAATTGTTCAGTGTCCACATGGTTTCTCTTTGCCAAAGGACTTCCGACGACAACTTCCTCTTCATCAAAGTACACTGATAAAAAGGTTTGATAGGCGGTAAGTAAACTCATGAACAAAGTCGATTTCGTTTTTTTATGAAGACTTTCCAGGTTGTTTTGAATTTCTTTAGGTAACAAAAAGCTGATAATATCGGAAGTGCTTTTACCTTCTCCGTTTTTTTTATGATCATATTGTAATAAAGACTTTTGCCGTAATGCAGTTATTTCATTACTCCAGAACTCATTATCCTTACCACTTACATAATTTGGCGAGTTTTTTTGCCATAAAGCATAATCTCCATATTGGATTGATTGGTTATTTCTATCATTTCGTTCACCATTCTTGATTTCCTCATAAATGGAAAACCAATCATTGATCATTAATGGAATCGACCAACCATCAAAAATAATATGGTGGATGTTACATAATAATTGATATTCACATTCATTTGTCTTCACTAGCGCAATCGACAAGAGGGGACCATTTCCTAAATCAAATTGCCGTTCCGTTTCTTCCTTCACCAAGTGATTTATTTTTTCTTCCTGCATGTCTAGAGGAATATCCGAAACATCGAAATAGGTAATGTCATGATGAATCGACTCATCGAAAGCCAAGGTGCCCATTCCAGCTTCTTCTCTAATGACACTTTTTAAAATTTGATGTTTATTGCTTAGCTTATCTAAAGATAGTTCCAGATTTCCTTCATTCATTTCACCTGATATTTCATACGAAAAAACGATGTTATATAACGACTTGTCTTCATTGGTTTGGTGAATGAACCACAAATTTTCTTGTTCATATGTTAAAGGGTATGTATTTCTGGCATTAATATAGATCGGTGTATAATCTTGCTTTACCTCTTCTTTTTGACGAGTTTCTATGACTCGGGATAATTTCATAATCGTATCGTTCTCCAATAAAACTGAAGGAGCCATTTCAATTTGAAATTGATTTTTAATATTGACAATTAATCTCATTATCGATAATGAGTTCATTCCGCATTCAAGTAGGGACTGATTATTTTTTATAACCCCATTGCCTATGATGCTACCAACCAATTCTCTTACTTTTTCACTAATTGTTTCATCCACTGGACTCTTGATATTCGATGGAGCTTCACAGTCTTTTATGACGAATTTGGGTAATAAGGATTTATCCAGTTTGCCATTTACCGTTAGGGGGATGTTGTCCACCTTGATAAAAAAGCTTGGTATCATATACGCTGGCAATGAGCTTTTTACACTTTCCCTCAAATAATCAGCAGCTAATTCTTCATCAGCAACATAGTATAAAAATAAGTGCATATCATCATTAAACGCTTTATCCATCGTAACGACTGCATTCTTGATGTTTTTCAAGTCATTATACGAGCTCTCTATTTCCCCTAATTCTATCCTGAAACCTCTTAACTGCACTTGCTCATCATTCCTGGCGATATATTGCAGATCACCATCAACCAAAACTTTCACTACATCCCCTGACTTATAGTAGCGAACATTATCAATATCCGTAAATTTCATCATATTCATCATGGTATTTTTATAGTAGCCTAGCGAAACACCCTTTCCTGAAACGTATAACTCGCCCTCTTCATCTCCAGTTACTTCTTCTCCATTTTGATTCATCACCTTGAACCCAAGATGAGGCAAGACTTTTCCGATATTCGTAATTCCTTTTTCCACATCACTCTTAGTGATTTGTTTGTATGTAACATGCACGGTGGTTTCAGTTATTCCGTACATATTTATTAACTTTGGCAGCCTGTCATTTTCGGGAGAAAACCACTGTGTCAATTTCTTGAAGTTTAATGCTTCCCCTCCAAAAATGATGTATTTTAAACTTAATTCATTTTGTCGTTTTATGAGCTCACCAAACACCTCGAAGAAAGCGCTTGGTGTACAATTGAAAACGGTTGTTTGTGTACTTATCAATAAATCAACAAAGGATATTGGATTTCTGCTTTCCTCAAATGAAACCACTACAACTTCTCCGCCATATATCCAAGCCCCCCACATCTCCCAGACGGAGAAGTCAAATGCGTAGGAATGGAAAAATGTCCATATATCTTTATTATTAAACTCGAACAAACCATCGCAGCCTAAAAACAAGTTCATGACATTTTCATGTGAAACGCAAACTCCTTTAGGCTTACCGGTAGAGCCCGATGTGAAAATGATATAGGCAGGATCCTTTGGATCAATTAAGATATGGAAATTCTCACCGGTTAAATCATTTGAATTCTCTATCACTTCACCGAGGGTTACATAATTGCAATCAATGCCGCTAATCCGGACTTTATCCCCAATCAATAACTTCAATTCTGAGTTCTTTATTATATGCTTTACTCTTTCATCAGGACTTTTAGGATCGATAGGTACATAGGTAGCCCCCAATTTAAGGAGTGCTATGATTAAAAATAAAACATGCTCCGACTTTTCAATATAGATGCCGACATTATCACCTTTATTTATCCCTTTGTCCTTTATGTACATCGCCATTTTATTTGCCAAAATATTCGTTTCTTTATAAGTAAATTGCTTATCCTTATTTCTTACTGCAATATTGTCTCCATATTCCCTAACACTTTCTTCAAATAGATTCGCTAAAGAATTCATCTTCATCATTTTCCCCCATTATTTTAAATATGTGCCTGATGCAACTGTCAACATATGAAAAACTAAAGAAATTAAAGCTATTACAATCGTTATGATTATTGCATTCCTTCTCTTGGCGAGCTCCAGCTTTTCCAAACTAAAACTGAATAGGATTAAACTGATAATGTAAAACAATTCAAACTCGGCCATGAAGGTGTGAAGGATGGAATTTTTATCATGCACGAGTAAGGATAAGCTAGTAAATGTCGTTTCCTTGCTCTTGACCAATAATGCGATTATTGCATTAACACCAGATCCAATGACGATGCATATCCCAGCATTTATGACAGCTTGGCAAATCCCTTTAATATTTACGGGTCTTTCTTTTAAAACTAAAAATAATAGGCACACAATTAATATTTGAATGATGAAAGTGACAAATAATCCTAGTGCCCCCATTACAATTGTATTAATGGCAAAACTCATGGCCCCAATCTCTGAAATGGACATGCCATTTAATACATTCATCCCTTTTTGATCCGCAGAATATAACAAAAGCGTCGTTTCGATACCTGCGATTAAACTGAGTAGTAATAACGAAATTATTAACTTATGAACTCTATCCTCTTTTTTAAAAAAATATTGTACTAATTTATTATTGTTTTTAAATTCAGCATTTGCTTCCATTTTTAATTCCATTGGTATTCCCCCTTGATTATTTTCGTAGAGTTTATTGGAATGGTAACGCTTCTTATTTCATCATTCACGAGTACGACCGCTGATTTGTACTGTGGAAAATTTTTATAGAAAAGCGAGATGTTACCATGATCCATTTCAGCCTTGGAAATCTCATAGATTTCAAGTGGAGAGGTCAATCCCGTTTTTAGTATTTTTGATAGACTTTCTTTTGCACTAAAGAAAATTTCATTACTTAAAAGACCTTCACTATCCTTAATCATCTTTTTCTCGGATTTAGTTAAATAGGTCTCTAAAAATTCAGAATCAGTTTTCGTTTTTGTTTCAATATCGATTCCCATTGGATGCATTTGATCGAAAATCAGTATTCCGAATGTTTTATCCGTATGAGTGATGGATATACCCATGTTCATGTTCATTAATAAGAACAGGTTATTAACAATAATCGGCTGTCCAAAGACTCCTTTCAACAGTGATACATTCTTTATTTCATCCAAACCTATATCTAAAAACTCCATAATTGCTTTTTTTCCAAAGTACAAACTTTTCTTTGCTTCGATGGTTCTTTTACCATTTTGCAAATTAAGATAATTCCATTCCTTTTCGTTGAAAATATCATCAATATAGTCCAAATTAACTGATTCCGCTTCATAAAACTTGATGTAAGATTTATAAATCTTTTTCTTATTCATAAAATATTCAATCAATTATAATTTTCCTCCTCTCCTTTTTCTGAAAATCCGCGAATTTTCTCCATTTTTTTCCTTGAAAATTTCTTTTTTTAAACAATTATTTCATTTTCTAGGTTAATTATTACCTATTATCATTATCGATAACACTTTATCACAAGAATTTTGCCGAGTCCATTAAAAATTTGTAAATTATCTACATTACATAATAACTTTACCAATTTTTATTATTTTTCCTCTTTAGTAATATTTTCATAGGGAATTTAGTATTAAATAATTTAAAAAATGTTACATTAAATGAAAAAAAATCCTAATTAAAAAAGCCATATTATATTTTTCACTATAATTTGTGAAAAATATAATATGGCTTAAATGCGGTTCAATCATTTGGGCTGTTTCGTAAAAATGTGCATTGCCTTTTTTAATATCTCATTCTCTTCCTGTAAATCTTTAATTATTTTATCCTTTTCCTCTTTCTGACTGAGGCCTGAAAAACCAATACTGGAGTCCGCTTGGCCTTCTTCATTTGCTTCTTTATAGATATTGACCCAATTTCTTAATGTAGGTGTCGAGATATTAAGTTCTTCAGCCAATTCCCTAGGTTTTCTGCCTTCTTCCAATACTAATCGAGCAGCATAAATTTTAAAATCTCTATCATGGTGCTTCCCCATAATAAGACACTCCTTTTTTAAATTTATTTAGTGCCGATTTTCTGTACTTCCTTTATATACTTTTCTAATATAACGACTTTCATAAATTATATTTCAACCTATTAATCAAAACGGAATTGATCGCTATTACGATCATTAATATTATGAGAGCTCCCATCATGGGTTGGACACTGAACCAAACCAAGCCAAAATGAATGGATGTAATCACGATTAATAATGGCAATCCATAAAGCAGGCTAATTAATACATTGGGGTTTGACTTAATGGCAGCAGATGGGTTCTCCCATTCTATACTTGGATTTTTCATATCATATAATGGTGTTAGAAGATTATAGCAAACCACTAAACAAGAAGTAATTAATAACATGACTGCCGTTTCCATTTCCCAATAACCAAAAAGTGCAAATATCATAAAGCTGATCAATACGGCTATAATCCCTATTATTGATGAAAATATCACTTTAGAAAAATAAACATATTTTTCATCAAAAGGGGCACTTTTCAGTAAATAATGATATTTTCCTTCTCTTGAATATGGGGTTCCGCTTATATTATTTATACAACACAAGAAAAGGATCGAATATGAAAAGTATTTATCAAAGACTCCCTCTTTCGTTATATTCAAATAATTCGGGAACACTTCATTCTGAATTAGCAATAACATGACAAGCGAAAAGACCGGCGGCAATAAAAGTCCTAAACCGATTTGCATCTTAAAATATGCTTCAGACTTAATGATCCATATCTCTCTTTGTAAATAGTTACTCCATTGATTTTTTGATATATTAACCTTTGAGTTTTTCATATTCACTTTGTTATTTCCCAATAATCCGTTTTTAAAATAATTAACGGAAATGTTTTCTATAATAAATGAATACAATAGGAAACCAATTACTAGTATCGAAATATAAATAATTATAAATTGAACTGTTATTTCATTTGATACAAAGGCATCCAGAATCCATTTAATCACCGGATTCATATTTGCGGTTTCAAACATATGTCCCATTATGAATTGCAACGAGTTTTTTAGACCTTCAATAGAATTCAAATCTATTTCCGAGATGACCTTTGAAAGGGCAATTGATGATTTTCCAGCAAAATATACAATGGAAATAATCGCAAGCATGAGGATGACAACAATGTTCACAAGTAAGTATGCTACTTTATTTTTGAATCTATAATAATACCTATTAATGCACGATAGGATAAAAAGCAGGAGCAAAGCCGTCAAACCATTGACAATCGGTAAAAATATGAATAATTTAAACGCTTCCATAAACTTTAGATCGACTATCAAGAAGCCGATTGTTGGCAACTGGATTGCCATTGATAAGATGATGGGGACCCATAAGCTACTTAATACCTTAGCCCTTGATATTTCTTTATAGGTGAGTGGCAGAGCCGCCAATACTTTAAATTCATAATAAGCAAATATTTGTGATGTGGACAAATAGCAAACCAATGCAAAGACGAGAATGCTGGAAATCGTTACATTATAAAACAGGAAGACCTCGGTATCTCCAAGAAAATAAACAAAGGCATTTACGACAGTCAGCTGCAAAAACATATAAAAAACGGCTATTATCAGTACAGCCTGCAACATTGTCTGCTTGGGCATTTTATAGAAGGAAGATATGAAAAATCTAGTTAACTGAAGTTTTTCCTTCATATACCTGAGCCTCCATAAAGGTAGATTCTAATGAACTTTCACCTATTATATTTTGTATTTCATCATGCAGGATGATTTTCCCCTCTTTTAAAATAGCCACTGTATTACAAATTTTCTCTGCCACATCCAGCAGATGCGTCGAGAAAAACACTGTACCGCCCGTTTCAACATATTGTTTGATTAACCCCTTGAAAACTAAAACGGCGTTTGGATCTAATCCATTTAACGGTTCATCCATAATGATCATCGGGGGATTAATGGTAAAGGCCGCTATCAGGGATACCTTATGCATCATTCCATAAGAATAACTTCCCATTGGCTTTTTAATGGACTCCTGCATCCCAAACCGATTGATATATTTCCCCAAACGTTCTTTGTCATCATTTCCATATAGGTTCATCAAGAAACGAATCCAATCAAATCCCGAAACATTGTTAAAAACATTGATAGTATCAGCGATGAAGAAAAATTGTTTTTTATATTCTTTGCCGTCTTCTTTAGTCAGGCCATTTATTTCAACCTTTCCATTTTCAGAATCTAAAATGCCCGTAATAATGTTCAGCGTCGTCGTTTTCCCTGCACCATTTGCCCCTATAAAACCTAAGATTTCCCCTTTTTTGATTTCTAGATTTACACCATTCAAAATCTTCTTGGCCGAGTAGCTTTTCTCTAAATCTGTGATGCTTAACAAAGTTATCATCCTCCCATCACTTCATGATTAACACATTTCCATCCCCAACTTACTCGTTATTGAATTTCTTTTTTGAAATCCATATGTTCGTTACCAATATCGTTACTGCCGTTAACGCAAGTGCCGCTATTGCCCCCCAAATCGCCTGTGAATTCACTGTGCCTAAAATCAGTACTTCCATGGCATGTTTACTCATGCTTGCCGGATTCATATTGTCTATAACCGGACTTAACCCAACTATGATTCTACAGCCGAGGAGAAATACTATCGAAATTAATGCAATAATACCCTGACTATTAAAAATGGTACTGATCATCGTCGTGAATGAAACGATAAATAGGACCCACAGCAGATAGAACAGCAACGCCACTACTAAATCCGCAAAATCAACACTCGTAAACAAAAAAACTACATACAGATATGAAACCAAATATCCCAATGCTACACTGCAGGCAACAAACAGATAATTGGAAATGATTTTCCCGCTTATATAAGATCCAACCGTCACTGGCCTTGTAAGAATGAAAGCCAGCATTCCATTTGCTTTATCGGATTGTACCACTCCCATCATGGAAACGATGATGATCATGACCCCTAACTGATCGAATTGAGACCCTAATGTACTAGCAAGAACTTCGCCGCCTTTTTGGGCAGCCATGCTTGGATCAATGGTAATCCCTTGGCCCCCGCCCAGTGCCTCTAATATTGAAGGTAAATAATAGCTTACGACTGGTTGAGTTATTCCTAAAAATATAAATACAAGCGGCAGCCAAATCACTTTATATTCACGTAACATCTGAACAAATTCCTTTTTAGCTAAAACGGCAAAATTATTCATTTTTCCACCACCAATTTTAAGAATATCTCTTCCAATGTATCGTTATCTATTTCGAACCTTACAAGATCAACATTATGCTCCAAAGCATCCGCCAGTAACATATTCTTGTTTGACTCAATATTTTCCACTTCAATCTTCAATTTATTTCCCATTACCTCTACACCTTTGACAAAGTTCAAGCTTTTAACGTTTTCTATCCATTTTTGACTTTTAGAGGTTATGTCGACATTGATTTTATTTCCGCTATTCCTGTTTAATAATTCCGACATTGTTGTGTCCTCAATTTTTTTACCGCTTTTTATAATGACAAACCTCTCACATATTTCTTCTGCATCGCTTAATATATGCGTCGATATTAAAATTGTCGAATCTTTCTTTATCTCTTTTATGATGTTTAACACTTCTCTCCGGCCGATTGGATCCAATGCAGAAACCGGTTCATCCATGACAATCAATGCCGGTTTATGTAACAATGCCTGTGCAATTCCAAGCCTTTGTTTCATTCCGCCTGAAAAAGTCCGCACCTTGGAATTCTCTTCCCCGCTCAACCCCACTTTCGACAATATCTCAGGAATGCCGCTTAATAATTCTTCCCTCTTGATACCTGAGAGCTGGCCCATGAAAGTGAGGGTTTCTTTGGCAGTCATCCATTGAAAGAAGTTAGGGTATTGTGGTAAATAGCCTATCTCCTTTTTCATTTTTGAAATTTTCTTACCATCAAGCAATACTTCTCCCATACTTGGATCTATTATGTCTGAAATCACTTTTATTAGTGTCGATTTACCAGCCCCATTTGGCCCTATCAATCCGACACATTCCCCTGATTGCAGTTCCATTGAAAAATTATTGACCGCTGTTTTTTCTTTAAATTTTTTTGTAACATTTTTAATTTCTAATTTCATATTCTTTCACTGTCCTTTCTACCAATAACGAAGTACAGAATTGGACCGATAGTATTTGCAAAAATAATGATGAGTGTCCACAATAAAACATTTTTCCTCGTCTTTCGATTTCTGTATAAATCAATTAATGCTATAAGCACTAAAATCATCCCAATAGCAATTACCGGTAAAACAATCGGCAGAATCGACATGAAATCAATATCTTTCAATTCGTTCCATCCATAATGCAATTCCATATATACCACTCCTTTGAAAATGAAATAATGTTATCATTATCGATAATGATAACATGGAAAATGGAATTTTGCACCTGTTTTTTTCTTTAATAAAATATTGTTTTAGTTTTTATTGTTATTTATAATGATAATATTATCACAATGAATAATAATAAAAATATAGACATTATTTTTTTACACTTATTCGAAAAGGCTTATGATTTACTTCAAAAAAATATTTCTGTAATATTATTTTTCGAACTGTGTCATTTTTATTTAAATAAAAGTGATTCAATCATTACAATTTATGATGAGTTAAACTTATTATTCATGACCTACTAAATTGATTTAAGATTATATTTCCAATGTGAGGAGAAGAAGATGATTAATAAAGCTGAAATTTTAATGCATCCTGTAAGAATAAAGATTACCCAAGCTTTAATGAGAAACAGGGAAAGTGGCTTAACACCATTGGAAATGTTAAAAATCATTAAAGATGTACCCCAAGCAACATTATATAGACATATACAGGTTCTGTTGGATTCAGGGGTCATTCGCATTGTAAAAGAAAAAAAAGTGAGATCCGTTTCTGAAAAATACTATGTTTTAAATGAAGAAGAAGCGCGACTTAGCGGGGAAGAATGGAAAAAATCTTCTAATGAGAAAAAGGTGAACTATTTTTCTTATTATCAATTATCCCTTATGACTCAATATCAAAACTATCTTACTAAATTAGAAGAAAGAGACTGCGCGGAAGATGGCTCAACCTTTTCCCTTTTAGAACTAAAGCTTGATGATGAAAGCTTTATTAACTTCCAAAATGAATTGAACGATTTAATGGTAAAATACTACAAAGCTACTAATCAAAGTGCTAAACAAGACTCTCCTATTCGAACAATCGGTGTCACAATTATTCCAGAATCATAAAAAATGAAAAGGCTGTTCCAAAACCATGGACTCAAGAACGGTGAATTCTTATAGAAGGAATCGTAACTATATATTCAACCAATCAGGTTGCAGTATACGTTTTGAAACAGCCATACATCATGGAAGAAAATCTAAAATGGGCTTAACCACCCTCTTTTGGACAGTGCCATACCCGCTGTCAGCAGCTCCCCAATGCTTCCTTGATGCTGCTGTATACTTCGTCCCACAAGTGCTTTTCTTCAGCAAAAGATGCAGTTATCTTTTTAATAACTGCCTTTTGCTCTGCCTCGAAACGCTCATCATCCTTGGCCGGCAGGTCAGACCTCAACTCCATTACATACTCTTGTACCTTTGGTGCACGAGGTCCCCAAACAGCTTTTTCTTCGCCATTCTTATCAATGAATATAAAAATGGGAATCGAACGCGCTGTTCCATTCGTTAAGTATTGATCCATCAGTTCTAGATTTTGATCTCGTAAAACCATGCGAGTTTCAATATTTGCCGCTTCAGATATATTCAACAATATAGGAATATTCATCATCGCGTCCCCGCACCAGTCTTCAGTAATGACAATGGCTCGAAGTTCCTTCTTCTTTAATTCATCAAAAAAACCTTGGTCCTCTGTAGAAATGGTAAAACCTTCCCGAATCGATTGTAAGTTTTCTTTATGAACTTTCATCGAAGCTACAAATTCTTTAGCAGGAATCCCCTTTTCGAACCATTCATTCAGTGTCGTCATACTATTTCTCCTAACTATTTTTACATTTAAAGTACCATAAAACACTTATTATTTCATTGTTTCCACACTGAAAAATAAAATGACAAATTGGTAAATTAAAACCATGTTTTTCTTTCCCGTGTAAAGGGAAAACTCTAAATACATTCAATAGCTTGCTAAATACCTATTATATATTCATTAAATCATTGTTTTTTAGTTTAGGAGATGAAATTTTGTGGAAGGTTTTCTCTTTGCACTACTCCCTGCATTGACATGGGGCAGCTTAGTGCTTGTTTCCGAAAAACTCGGGGGCAACTCTTATAATCAAACACTTGGCATTACAATCGGTTCATTACTGTTCGCCATCATGATGTCTTTCATCAATCCGCCGGAATGGAGCAGTCTAGTGTGGATTGTCGGCATCATTTCCGGGATAGGCTGGGCATTCGGGCAGTTATTTCAATTCAATAGCGTCAAGGAAATCGGGGTATCGAAAACCGTTCCAATCTCAACAGGACTGCAAATTCTAGGAAATGCATTTTTTGCGGTTATCATTTTCAGGGAATGGAATGACAGGATGACAGTCATTATCGGCATTGTTGCAATAATCTGTTTGATTACAGGTGTCTTGCTGACGAGCTCCGGCGATGGTGATAACAAAAAAGCAGGAAGCATGAAAAAAGGGGTTCTTCACCTTGCCATTTCAACGGTGGGTTATGTTACATATGTCATTGTTGTCAGATGGAATGAAGTTGACGGATGGTCGGCGATCCTGCCGCAAGCAATCGGCATGTTCCTGGCTGCCCTGCTCCTTTCCATCAAACATAAACCGTTTAATAAGTATGCTAGGCGGAATATTCTAACCGGATTGATGTGGGCAGTCGGTAATATCGGTCTCCTGCTCGCTAATCCAAAAGTGGGCGTTGCCATCTCATTCTCATTTTCCCAAATGGGAATCGTCATTTCCACTTTAGGAGGCATCTTTCTTTTAGGAGAGAAAAAATCCAAGAAGCAAATGGCCTTCGTCATCATCGGGTGTGTACTCGTAATTGCTGGCGGAGTCATGATCGGCTTTACAAAAGAATAGTCAAAGGGGCGATGAATGATGTATGAAGATTTAGAGAAAAAAGTGGTAGTCATTACTGGGGCGGCAAAAGGGTTAGGAAAAGCCATGGCCGAAAGGTTCGGGAAAGAAAAAGCACATGTCGTATTAAATTATCACACTGAAAATGGCGACCATGAGGAAATCATCAAAACGATTGAAGCAGCAGGCGGGAAAGCCGCAGCCATTCAAGGCGACGTTTCAAAGGAAGCTGATGTGAAGAAATTGCTTTCATTCGCTGCGGACACCTTTGGTACGATCGACATCATGATCAACAATGCTGGTATTGAAAATGAAGTGCCCAGCGAAAAATTAACCCTGGAAGATTGGCAGAAAGTCATCGATGTAAATTTAACAGGGATGTTCCTGGCAAGCAGGGAAGCAATCAGTTACATGCTCGATCATGGTATCAAGGGCAATATCATTAACATGTCATCCGTTCATGACCGGATACCTTGGCCTCATTTTGTCCACTATGCAGCAAGTAAGGGCGGAGTGAAGATGATGACTGAAACCCTTGCACTTGAATATGCCCCCAAAGGGATTCGTATTAATAATATTTCACCTGGCGCAATCGACACACCCATCAATGCAAAAAAATTCAATGACCCAAAAGCTAAACAAGAAGTCATCGACCTGATACCGATGGGATACATCGGAAAACCAGAACAAATTGCCGCTTGTGCCGCTTGGCTAGCGTCCGCAGAATCTAGCTACGTAACGGGAATGACCATATATGCTGATGGCGGAATGACCAAATATCCAGGATTCCAAGCAGGAAAGGGCTGAAATTAACTTTTTAGTTTTAGCAGCTGTTGATATTTCCCTTCTATAAACAAGAGACATTTATGTATATGGATAGGAAAAGAAAAGGGACTAGGATTTCTCCATATTCCCTCTTTCCTTAGTCCTTCCCTTATATATGACTTTATTTGATGGATTCTAATGAAAATGCGAGTAATTTAATCCCCTATTCCATTTAATTTGTTATTTCTTCGTTAACAAAGCGATTTATTGGATTCTTTAATCCAAGATGATCGCGGAGAGTGTCTCCTTCGTAGTCCAAACGGAACAAACCTCTCTCCTGTAAAATTGGAACCACCATCTCGACGAAATCCTCTAAGTCGCCTGGTAACAGTGGAAATTGAAGCATAAAACCATCGGCAGCTTTTTCAGTAAACCATACCTCCATTTCATCAGCTACTTGAGCTGGTGTACCGACAAATCTATCTCGTCTGGCAGGGCTGAAAAATCTCGCATATAATTCACCGACTTTTATGTCTTCTTCATCAATAATTTTCTTCATTTCATTAAAATTACTTTGTATGCTATTTACTGATGGAAACTCAACATCCTTCGCTGGTGTATCTAAAGAATATTTTGAAAAATCCACGTTGCCCATATAACCAGAAACGAATTTCAAACTCTCATAAGGGTCAACGAGACTTTGGAGTTTATTGTATTTTTGAATGGCTATTTCTTCGGTTTCTCCGATAATAGGGGAAATTCCGTGAAGGATGTGGAGCTCTTCCCCGCTTCTTCCAAAATCCGTTAAAGACGATTTTAATTCTTGATAATATCGTTTCGACTCTTCAATGTTATCCCAATGAGTGAAAACGACTTCGGCTGTTCGAGCGGCTAATCGCTGCCCTGGTATTGACGCACCCGCTTGAATAATAACCGGCTGTCCCTGCGCCGAGCGTGCAATATTCAACGGACCTTTAACTGAAAAATAGTTCCCTTTATACCGAAGCTCATGTACTTTATCAGGATCAAAAAAATGTCCTGTTTCTTTGTTATGCACAAACGCATCATCTTCCCACGAATCCCATAATCCTTGGACAACATCGATGAACTCCTCCGCTCGTTCATAACGATGATCGTGCCCCCAATGTTTATCGCGACTGAAATTCAAGGCCGTTTCTCCGGTCGCATCAGCTGTCGTAACAACATTCCAGCCCACCCGTCCGCCGCTTATATGGTCAACAGAAGCAAATTGGCGAGCGAGTACATAAGGTTCACTGTACGTTGTAGAAGCTGTGGCACCAATGCCAATTTTTTCTGTCGCAGCAGCTAATGCTGTAATAAGTACAATCGGATCAAACCGATTAAGTATTTGAGGATGTGATTCATGATTAATGGCCAAACTATCTGCCACAAAGGCAAGATCAAATTTCCCTTTCTCAGCAATTTTTGAGAGTCTTTGCAAAGCTTTTACATCGATACTTGCATTCGGATTTGATGCCGGATGCCTCCATGACGCAACATGCATGCCTGTTCCAATCAAGTAAGCAGCTAACTTCATCTGTCTGTCTTGAGCCATTCTAATCTCTCCTTATTTATTAGAATATATCTCCTTATAACTGCTCAATTCTTTCAAGGTAATGAATGTTGGAATATAGTTTCCATTATAGGTCTCTTCAATAAACTTAGCCGTTTTCTCTGATTGATAGAAATCAACTAGTTTTCTGAAAACTTCATTGTCTTGATCTTCACTCCTGGCCGCTATAATATTAATATATGGCTTTGCAGTACTACTTTCATAAATAAGAGCATCTTTTAAATTTAGTCCCGCTTCTACCGCAACTCCATTATTAATCACCGAACCAGCTGTATCTTCCATCACACGTGGGGCACTTGCACCATCGACAGGAACAATTTTGATTTTCTTCGGATTTTCCTTTATTTTGTCCTGTCCACCATTCCCGTCAAAGTCATCAACAACCTTTAAGAGTTTAGCTTCTTGTAATAACAATAAAGCTCTCCCCCAGTTAGCCTGGTCATTAGGCACAGCAATTTGTGCACCATTTGGAATCTCTTCCACCGATTTATATTTACTTGAATACAAACCAAGAGGAGCAATAATTGTAGTCCCAATTGGAACGATGTCTGTATCGTTTTTCGCATTAAATGAATCTAAATAGGCAACATGTTGAAATGCGTTGATGTCAATATCCCCTTCTGCTAGCGCTGCATTCGGATCATAAGCCGATGAGAAATTAACAATTTCAATTTCCACCCCTTCTTTTTCAGCCTGTTCCTTTAAAAACTCCCATGTTCGAAGTTCAGAATTTCTAATTCCGACCTTCACTTTCGTTTGTTTCCCTCCTGCATTCGTTGAATCACTTGAGCACCCTGCCAATAACACCCCCAAGATAAGCAGTATAGGTAAAATATATTTTTTCATCATTCATTCCACTCTCCCTCTGTATACTACCGCCCTACACCCTTCTAATTTTTCGTTCGAACATATTTCCTAAACTTTGAACTCCCTGAACTACAATTACTAGAATTACAACGGTGACGAATATAGTAATGGTGCTAAAGCGTTGATAGCCATATGTTATCGCTACATCTCCAAGTCCACCGCC
Organism: Peribacillus sp. NPDC058002; assembly: GCF_042886655.1. Taxonomy (NCBI): domain Bacteria; kingdom Bacillati; phylum Bacillota; class Bacilli; order Caryophanales; family Bacillaceae; genus Peribacillus; species Peribacillus sp. NPDC058002. The sequence goes on from NZ_JBHVQU010000035.1 coordinate 27,222, forward strand.
ACCTATAGCTCCTGCCATAGCTGTAGCGCCCACTAAACCAATTGTTGCAGTTGTTATACTCAGAATTAACGACGCAAAAGCCTCAGGCATTAAAAACCTGAAAATAATTTGTAATGGTGTTGCTCCCATTGCTTTCGCTGCTTCAATAATGCCTTCATCCACTTCCAATAGCGAATTCTCTACTAGTCTTGAAATATATGGGCCAATATGAAGCACGAGTGGTACAATTGCTGCTGTGGTACCAATCGACGTACCAACAATTAGTCTTGTAAATGGGATAATCGCCACAAGCAAGATAATAAACGGAATCGACCGGAAAATGTTTACAATCGGATTCACGATAGAAAAAATAAATCTATTTTCATAAATATGACCTTTTCTTGTTACAACCAATAAAATGCCTAAGAATATTCCGATGATGCTTCCAAAAAAAAGTGAAATACTAACCATGTACAGCGTTTCCCACAAGGCGTTTAAAATGAGCTCTTTGTTTACTTCCATCCTTCGTAACCTCCTTCACTTCAACCTTTTGATTCTTTATAAACTGTAATGCCCGAACAATTTCATCATCATTTCCTATTATTTCAACAATTAAATTACCAAATGGGATGCCTTGTAACTCAGTAATATTGCCGAACAGAACGTTTATTTCCACATTAAACCTCTTCGCTGTTCTTGAAACGATTGACTGCCCAGATCTCAATCCCAAAAAATCAATTTTAAAAATACGGCTGAAATAGGCATCCTCATTGAGCAATCCATAAACACTTGATGGCACTTCATCTCGAACAACCGATCGAATGAAGTTACGTGTTGTTTCTGTTCGTGGACGGGCAAAGATATCGATCACATTCCCTGATTCAATCACGCTACCATCCTCCATCACTGCAACCCGATTACAAATTTCTTTAATCACTTCCATTTCGTGCGTGATAATTAGAATGGTAATTTTATATTCATCATTTATCCGTTTCAACAAATTCAAAATTGATTTTGTTGTTTGTGGATCCAATGCCGATGTTGCTTCATCACATAATAAAATCGAGGGGTTTGTAGCCAAAGCACGGGCAATCCCGACACGCTGCTTTTGTCCGCCTGAAAGCTGATTTGGATAGTTCATTGCTTTGTCTTCTAGACCAACAAAGCGGAGAATCTCATTAACTCGTTCTTCAATCTCTTTTTTCTTTTTTTTACTTAACAATAATGGCATCGCCACATTATCAAAGACTGTTTTGGAATTAAGTAAATTAAAATGCTGAAAAATCATGCCAATATTTTTCTTAGCTTCACGCAAATCTTTTTCAGACATCTTGGCAAGGTTTTTTCCTTCTACAATCACTTCACCTGAAGTAGGATATTCCAGTAGATTCACAGTTCGGATAAGTGTACTTTTTCCGGCCCCACTAAAACCGATAACCCCGAATATATCCCCTTTTTCAACGGTTATATTAATCTCCTTTAACGCTTCAATTTTCTTCTCCCCGTCATCAAAAACTTTTGAAACCCGACGAAATTCTATCAAAGTGGCCACCTCCTCTTTTTAATTAGCTTGGTATAGAAGCCACCCTTAAAACGCGGGCACGACGGCTCCTTCATATTGATCTAAAATAAATTCTTTGACCTTTTCCGTCGTTAGTGCATTCGCAAGCTTTTGGATCGCTTTATCGTCCTTATTGTCTGGACGAGCAACTAAAATGTTAACATATGGTGAATCCTTCCCTTCAATTATCAGTGCATCATCGAGAGGTTTTAACCCTCCTTCCAAAGCATAGTTTGTGTTAATGGCCGATGCTTCCACATCATCTAGCGAGTGAACTAAAAGAGGGGAATCGACTGGAATGAATTCTATTTTTTTAGCATTTTTTGTAATGTCCTCAATCGTATAATCCCCTGACTTGGAACCATCCAGCTCAATGATATTATTTGCCGCAAAAAGCTGTAACGATCGTGAAAAGTTTACTGGATCTTTCGGTACGGCTACTTTCGCTCCGTCTGACAATTCACCTATAGACTTAATTTTTTTGGAATAGACACCAAATGGTTCAATATGTACACCCTTCACATTAACCAAATTCAGACCACTATCTTTATTTACTTGCTCTAAGTAAGGGGTATGTTGAAAGAAGTTTGCATCCAATTCTTTGTCTGCTGTTTGTTGATTCGTTTGAATACCATCCGTAGATATCACTACATCCAGTTTCACGCCTTGTTTTTCTAAATCCGGTGCAATAAACTCTAAAATTTCTGCATGTGGTATTGAGGCTGCACTAATTTTCAAAGTCACTTCCTCATCCTTGTCTCCTTTACTCTCCGATGATGTTTGCTCATTACTTCCACAAGCACCCAATATCAGCAATACTACTGTTAAAACCGTTACGGACAGCCATTTAATTTTCTTCAATGTTTCTCGCTCCTTTTTTTATCCTTTAAATTGGAATAACAAATATTTATCAGCTGCTTCATGCCCTCTGGATCGTTTCTTTTCCTTCTATATGATAGTCTCTTCCCCTAAGAGAAGCGGACTCAACAACTGGAAGGATTGGATCCGTTCTGTTTCTTTTCGAAGCGGTGTATGCAAAATAAATTCATCCACTTGAAAAACTTTCTGAAGTTCCTTTAAAATCCCGTTAACATATCCTGGAGTCCCAGCAATAACACTTGCGGTCTGCTCTTCTATTTCGTAAGCTTCACCAGCCTGCTTCTCAAATGACTCAGCCTGCTCACGTGATTGAACTGTCAGCGTCCGGCCACTTTGTAGATGAACTTTAAATAGTTTGTGCTCGCTTGCCAGCTCCTCTGCTTTTTGTTGGGTAGGAGCTGCCACAACCGCTACTGATACGATAAAGCGACCTTCTGGGTACTTGCTTCGGTAAGCAGAAGACGCTTCATACAGGATGGTATCATCACTATTAATAAATCTGGCGAATACAAAATCCATTCTGAGGTTAGCGGCTAGTTGAGCGCTGTCTGAACTTGCACCAAGCAGAAAGGTTTCTGGCTTTTCAGGCGGTATCGGTGTTGCTTGAATACCAGAGAGCAAGTGATCATCATCGATTGAATTTTCAATTATCTTTTGCAATAAGGATGCACGTTCCCCGAAATCTTTTCCATCATTCACAGTTCCAAATTGTAACGCCTTTGTAGATAAAGGAAATCCACCTGGTGCTTTACCAATGCCAAGATCTACCCTGCCCGGGGCAAGAGTGGATAAAACATGAAAATTTTCAGCGACTTTATAAGGGCTGTAGTGCTGAAGCATGATACCTCCCGAACCTACACGAATGGATGTGGTTTTCGATAATAAATAAGAAATTAATACTTCCGGTGAAGATCCAGCAACTTGTTCCATATGATGATGTTCCGATACCCAAAAACGGGTATATCCCCATTCTTCAGCTTTTTGAGCTAGGTTTACGGTTTGCTTAAGTGCATCAACTGCCGAATTCCCAGGAAAAATGGGGCTTTGATCTAATATTCCAAGCTTAAAACTCATATGACTTTCTCTCCAATCATTAATACCGAGTTAACAAATCGAATTAGTTGTTTTAATGTAATTGAAATTCATCCTAACATTGTAAACAAGCACTTGACAACACCTTATTTGATAGAAAAATTTATTTAATTGATAAAAAAATTCTATCAATTGCTTATGAATTTGGAATGCCTTTGCCTAATAATTAACCAAGCTCTCTCCTATCATGTTTTTCTTCTTACCGCTATCAGAATAGGATTCATCAATGAGAGGAAGAGAAAAGGAGAGAGGAGTCTATGATAAGCTGGAATGAAAGAATGAAGAGTGGCTATGTGTGGTAGATAAAATTGGGGGGAATGATCGCATCATGACTATGCTTGAAATCAAGTTGGAATGAAGCCTTTGGAATTATAACAACAAAGGTGCTAGCACGAAATCGTGTCTGGCACCTAAGTCAAATATGTTCACCACTTACCATGGTTATATAATAAATCCTTGGCACTTTCAGATAAAAAATGAGCGGCTTTAATAATGGATTTTTCATCAACAGTAAAAGCTGGATGATGCCAATCTTCGTTTCCGTTTGTACCAAAAAAGGCAAAGGTACCGGGGATATGTTGAAGGTAATAGGCGAAATCTTCACCACCCATTGAAGGTTCAGGATTGATTACATGTAATGATTGCTCCAAAGCAGACCTGCGTGCCATCTCTGTGACTGCCGGATGATTAAGAAGCGCGGGCGGTCCAGGAAACCAACCAACCTCAGCTTCCTGTGAAAAAGCAGCTGCAATATGATTCACAATCGAATAAAACCTATCCTTTACTTCTTCGCGAATTGTAGATTCAAAGGTTCGAATCGTTCCTTCCAGTATTACGTCACCCGGAATTACATTCCAAGTGTTTCCACCTGTTATTCTCGTAACACTCACCACAGCACTCTCTAATGGGGATACATTCCGGCTGACGATAGTTTGAAGAGCGGTAATAAGCTGAGCCGCTGCCGCTATTGGATCTTTTCCGTTTTGAGGGATAGCCGCGTGGCTCCCCTTCCCTTGAAGGACAATATGAAAACGGTCCACCGCCGCCATTAACGGTCCTTCTTTTATCCCAATGGTGCCGACAGGCAAATTGGGTTTATTGTGCAGGCCAATTACAGCCGCTACATCGTCAATTTGACCATCTTTTATCACATGCTCCGCTCCGCCACCTAATTCTTCTGCAGGTTGAAAAAGCAATCGCACTGTCCCGCACAACTCTGATTGATATTCTTTTAAAAGGTAGGCAGCACCTATTGCAGCTGCAGTATGAAAATCATGGCCGCAAGCATGCATCACTCCTTTTACTTTCGAAGCAAATGGAAGCCCGGTTCGTTCCTCAATCGGAAGCGCATCGATATCCGCCCTTATGGCGACTGTCGGTCCGGGCTTGCCGCCCTTTATATCTGCAAAAACACCTGTTTTCAATCCTGTATGACGGATCTCAATGCCCTCTTCCTCGAGCCACGTTTGTATCGATTTTGTCGTTTCAAATTCTTCATTTGATAACTCAGGATATTGATGTAAATGGCGCCGTATCGATATTAAGCGCTTTTCCAGCTCTCGATTCATACAGTCGCCTCCTTCTATAAATCTAAGCGATAGCATTTTACTAAAATATCATGATTTTGAAATTCCTTCGTTCGATCCCGTTTAAAGCCAAACCATTCATATAGTTTAATGGCTTTATGCATCTTATCAGTAGAATGTAGATACAAACTGGACGCACCTTGCGATTTTGCATAATTTACACTAGCTTTTAATAATTCCTGAGCGATACCGCGTCCCCTTGATTCGGGATGAACGGCCAACAACCGGATGATTGGTGAAAAAATCCCAAGTTCCGGCTTTTCATATGCTTTTTCAGATGACTGAAAAAGCTGTAATGTGCCAAGGATATCCTGATTGCACTTTGCAACCAACACCTTATCAACATGTGGATTATCCACCGAGGATTCAATATTTTTTAAATATCCTTCCCAAGCTTCCGGGTTCGAATATTCATGTTCATATTGTTGATAACTTTCTACCAATAAGCGGCGCACCGTCTCTTTATCTTCTTCAATCAATTCATCGACTACGATTGTATTAATCATACGTCCTCCTTTTGCCCCTTCCTTTAATTGGCCCTTTCTTCTAAAAACGATACGGAAAAATCTCTTGATATCCGGTTTAAAAATTGTCGTGTTCGCTCTTTTTTTGGAGCATTGAAAATCTCCAATGGTGACCCTTCTTCAACAATGACCCCGCCATCCATGAAAAGAACGCGATCCGATATCTCTTTAGCAAAACTCATTTCATGGGTCACAATCACCATCGTGATGCCTTCCTGTGCAATTGCTTTTATGACAGAAAGCACCTCCCCAACCAACTCAGGGTCGAGTGCCGACGTTGGCTCGTCAAATAGAATGACCTCCGGATTTAAAGCAAGCGCCCTGGCAATTCCAACACGCTGCTGTTGCCCTCCTGACAATTGCGAAGGGAAATGGTTATGCTTATCTCCCAAACCTACTTTTTCCAATAACAGCTCGCTTTCCCGTTTCGCTTCAGCTTTCTTATATTTTTTTGTAACAATTAACCCTTCCATTACATTCTCCAAAACAGTTTTATGAGCAAATAAATTATAATGCTGAAAAACCATTGCCGATTGTCTCCTAAGGGATAAGATTTCCCTTTTGGTCGCCTTTTTAGACTTCACCTGGATATCTCCGACTTGAACAATTCCCTCATCTGGCTTCTCGAGAAAGTTCAAGCACCTAAGCAGGGTCGTTTTCCCAGATCCACTCGGTCCAAGTATGGTAACTACTTCTCCCTTTCCTATTTTCAAATTAATCCCTTTTAAAACAGGCTGCTGGTTAAATGATTTTTTTATATCTTTTAAATAAATCATTGTACTCCTCCTCGATTATAGGCAGTGGCCTTTTTCTCAATTAAAAACGAAAGCCCCTCTGCAATGATTGTGAGGCCCCAATAAATTAAACCAGCAGCGATAAAAGACTCCAAAAATTTCAAATTGGTGGATGCAACTATATTGGCTGCTCCTGTCATTTCTTTTTGCGATACAATGAAGGCAATAGATGACGTATGCAAGAATCCAATAAAAATATTCGTGAAATTCGGGATGGACTGAGCAATGGCCTGTGGCAAAACAATTCGCGTCATGGCTTGAAACGAATTCATCCCCACGGAAAAGGCAGCCTCCATTTGGCCATTGGAGACACTGATAATTCCCGATCTGAATATTTCTGATAAATAGGCACCCGCACTCAACGATAAGGCGGTTAAGACAAATAAAATGATCGGAATGGAATTAGATTGAATACCCAAATCAAATTTTTTTGAAATTTGATCGATTAATAATGGAAAACCGAAATAAATGAGCATTATGTGCATAATAATTGGTGTTCCTCTAAAGAAGGAAACATATCCATTTGCAACTCTACAAAGAAATTTCACTTTATATATCCTAATCAAGGCAACAGCGAGACCGATAATAAAACCTGCAAGAAGAGGAAGAATCGTTAAGATAAGTGTGATCGGAAGTGCTTTAATAATCTCCTTAAAAGCAGCCCAAATGAATAGAATATCAATCGTCAAGTCCTTCTCTCCTCCCTTTGTTATCCAGTAACAGACACATCAACAGTTTGATAC
>NZ_JBHVQU010000036.1:0-34024 GCF_042886655.1 Peribacillus sp. NPDC058002
GCTCACTTAAAATTTAACGTTGGCGCTTTGTTTTGTTCAGTTTTCAAAGAGCAATAATGGAGCGGGTGAAGAGAATCGAACTCTCATCATCAGCTTGGAAGGCTGAGGTTTTACCACTAAACTACACCCGCATTTAATTTTGAAATATTTTAAGAAAGAATGGTCGGGAAGACAGGATTCGAACCTGCGACCCCTTGGTCCCAAACCAAGTGCTCTACCAAGCTGAGCTACTTCCCGTAAAATATGGTGCGCCCGGCGGGAGTCGAACCTACAACCTTCTGATTCGTAGTCAGATGCTCTATCCAATTGAGCTACGGGCGCTAATTTCTATGATGTTATTGGTGCGGCCGAGAGGAGTCGAACCTCCACGGGGTCTCCCCCACTAGGCCCTCAACCTAGCGCGTCTGCCATTCCGCCACGACCGCGAAAGCGACTTTGTAAGTTTAACACCTTTTCAACTTGATGTCAAGAAGAAAATATCAGTGCGGGTGAAGGGACTTGAACCCCCACGCCTTGCGGCGCCAGATCCTAAGTCTGGTGCGTCTGCCAATTCCGCCACACCCGCGAAAAAAATGGTGAGCCATGAAGGATTCGAACCTTCGACCCTCTGATTAAAAGTCAGATGCTCTACCAACTGAGCTAATGGCTCTAAATAAAATGGCTGGGCTAGAAGGGATCGAACCTTCGCATGACGGAATCAAAATCCGTTGCCTTACCGCTTGGCTATAGCCCAATAAACAATTACTAATTAACAGCCAGGATAATATTATATCACGATAATATTATTTTAACAAGTGTTTTTTAAAAAAATGGCGGTCCCGACGGGAATCGAACCCGCGATCTCCTGCGTGACAGGCAGGCATGTTAACCGCTACACCACGGGACCAGTAAAGCTTTTATATAAAGAAGTGACCCATACGGGATTCGAACCCGTGTTACCGCCGTGAAAGGGCGGTGTCTTAACCGCTTGACCAATGGGCCGGAAAAAATGGTGAGCCATGAAGGATTCGAACCTTCGACCCTCTGATTAAAAGTCAGATGCTCTACCAACTGAGCTAATGGCTCGTACTAATGAAATGTTTCTTTTCAAGATGTTAACTTCTATTGTGACGACGCTTTTGATAATATCATGGTTCATATAGGTTAGGCAATACTTTTTTGAAATAAAATTATTTTTTTCTTATTTTTTTCATTTTCCAACAGTTTAATCCATTCATTCGGTATCCAGGACCTCCAAAACGTGACATATAATGGATGGATGTTAATAAGGAAAGAAGAGCCGGCAAAAATGCCAGCTCTTTTTCAAGAATTACGCTAGACGCCAAGGGCTTCTCACGACATTTGTTTGGTTACGGTCAGGACCGACAGAGAAAGTGGTCAAAGGAATGCCAACCAATTGAGATACGCGCTCTACATAGTGGCGAGCGTTCTCTGGAAGCTCATCCAATGATTTGCAACCTGTAATGTCTTCTGACCAGCCTGGTAGTTCTTCATAGACTGGTTTACATTCGCCAATCGCTTTCAAAGTCGCTGGAACTTCATGAATGATCTCGCCTTTGTATTCATAAGCCACACAAATTTTGACCGTATCAAGACCTGATAATACGTCAATCGAGTTCAATGATAAATCGGTAATCCCGCTGACACGGCGAGCATGGCGAACGACAACAGCGTCGAACCAGCCTACACGGCGCGGTCTGCCTGTAGTTGTACCATATTCACGGCCAACTTCCCGGATTTGGTTGCCGACTTCATCATGCAATTCTGTAGGGAAAGGACCATCGCCCACACGGCTTGTGTATGCTTTACATACTCCAACCACATGGTTGATTTTCGTAGGACCTACACCAGAACCGATCGTAACTCCACCTGCAACCGGGTTAGATGAAGTGACGAATGGGTATGTTCCTTGATCGATATCAAGCATGACACCTTGTGCCCCTTCGAATAATACCCGTTTTCCTTCATCAAGTGCGTCATTCAATACAACGGATGTATCACAAACATATTTCTGAACTTGTTGTCCGTACTCATAGTATTCTTCCAAGATATCTTCGATCTTGAAACCTTCCGTTTCATAGAAACGTTCAAACATACGATTTTTTTCGACAAGATTTTGAGACAATTTTTCCTCGAAAATTTCACGGTCCAATAGGTCTGCCATGCGGATTCCGTTACGAGCAGCTTTGTCCATATATGCAGGGCCGATTCCCTTTTTAGTCGTTCCAATTTTGTTGGCGCCTTTACGGTCTTCTTCGACTTCATCCAATTTGATATGGTAAGGAAGAATGACATGTGCACGGTTCGAAATACGAAGATTATCCGTACTCACCCCGTGGCTATGTAAATAAGCAAGTTCCTCTACAAGAGCTTTTGGATCAACCACCATACCATTTCCAATGACACAAATCTTATCACTATAAAAAATCCCTGACGGAATTAAATGCAGTTTATAGGTAACGCCGTTAAATTTTATTGTATGCCCTGCATTATTCCCACCTTGATAACGAGCGATGGCTTCCGCATTCTGGGATAGAAAATCTGTTATTTTACCTTTACCTTCGTCTCCCCATTGTGTACCGACTACTACAACTGATGACATCTGAATAAAGCACCTCCAAAGGTTCACGTAATACCGATCATTTTAACCGGTTCTTATCAAACAAACCTATTTTATCAATAATCCAAACTGGAAGTCAATACAAAATCCGAACAATACACATTTTAGTAAATACTTTGTTCGTAAATTTGAGAAAATTCTTTCGGTTTTACATTTGGTTTTGGATTGTCAATCACTATTGTACCCGTTGATTTATTTTTCTATTATCATAAGGCCTTTTCTTTTTCCAAAAACAGAGAAAGCCCGCCATTGCAAAATGGCAGGCGGTTCCCTATGCGCCGGGAGACATCGAATCATCATCGAAGCGGCGTTCAAGGTTGACGAATTTATTATATTCTTTTACGAATGCAAGCGAAACCGTGCCTACTGGACCATTACGCTGTTTCGCTATAATGATTTCAATGATATTTTTATTCTCGGATTCTTTATCATAATAATCATCACGGTATAAGAATGCGACGATATCGGCATCTTGCTCGATACTTCCGGATTCCCTGATATCAGACATCATTGGACGCTTATCCTGACGCTGCTCCACTCCCCGCGATAGCTGGGAAAGGGCGATGACGGGCACTTTAAGTTCACGAGCGAGGGCTTTGAGGGAACGTGAAATCTCGGATACCTCTTGCTGACGGTTGTCGCCTGAACGACCATCACCTTGAATTAACTGCAGGTAATCGATCAATATCATGCCAAGGCCATGTTCCTGCTTCAAACGACGGCATTTCGAACGGATTTCACCAATCCTCACACCTGGCGTATCATCGATATAAATGCCGGCATTAGACAAGCTTCCCATCGCCATCGTCAGTTTACGCCAATCCTCATCAGTTAAGGAACCTGTCCGTAAATTCTGGGCGTTGATATTCCCTTCAGCACAGAGCATACGCATAACGAGTTGCTCTGCACCCATTTCAAGACTGAAAATCGCTACATTCTCCTCCGTTTTGGTTGCAACGTTTTGAGCGATATTCAATGCAAAAGCGGTTTTACCAACCGAAGGACGGGCCCCCACTATGATGAGGTCATTACGTTGGAACCCTGCTGTCATTCGATCCAGTTCAGCAAACCCTGTCGGTATTCCCGTGACATCCCCTTTACGGGTAGTCAAAACCTCTATGTTATCGTACGTCGCAACCAATACATCCTTAATATTTTGGAAAGACCCGGAATTCTTACGCTGGGCCACTTCCATGATCGTTTTTTCAGCTTCCCCGAGCAGCTCCTCGACCTCATCCTCGCGACTGTAGCCTTCCTGAGCGATGTTGGTCGCTGTCCTGATCAAACGACGCAGCAATGACTTCTCCTCGACGATGCGGGCATAATATTCAATATTGGCCGCGGTAGGCACCGATCCGGCCAATTCACTTAAATAAGAAACTCCGCCAACTTCTTCAAGGTTTTTTGTCGCAGCCAATTCCTCTGTCACCGTAATCAAATCGACAGCTTTTCCTTCGTCATTCAATTTAAGCATCACATTAAAGATTTTTTGATGAGAGCTTCTGTAAAAATCCTCCGGAATCAAAACTTCCGATGTAACGGTCAATGAAGAGGGCTCAAGAAAAATAGCTCCTAGCACAGCCTGTTCGGCTTCTATATTTTGAGGGGGAATCCTATCCTGAAATTGTTCTATCATATCTTAAAACCTCCCATTCTAAGAGGATACCTTTTATATGTTTCTAGTAAAAATGAAAAAAGTGAAAGGACAACGTGCCCAATCACATTTTTCGTCTATCTCTATTTTATCAATTTTTCACAGATATGAAACAGCTAAAATTAGTTAATTTCTTTCACATGCACAGTCAGTGTCGCAGTGACTTCAGGATGAAGCTTGACTGGAAGCTTTGTATGCCCTAAAGTGCGGATGCCTTCAGCAAGCTCCATTTTACGTTTATCAACCTTGATACCGTGTTTTTTCTGAAGCTCCGATGCAATTTGTTTAGTCGTGATGGAACCGAATAAACGCCCGCCCTCACCGGCTTTTGCAGATAGTTCAACCGTTAATTTCTCCAGCTGCACTTTCAATTCTTCAGCATGCTGCCGCTCTTCTGCTGCAAGTGATTCTTCTTTATTTTTCTGGGCTTCCAAAGTTTTCACATTTGAATTATTTGCTTCAACGGCCAATCCTTGTTTTAGTAGGAAATTATGTGCATAACCATCTGCTACATTTTTAACTTCCCCTTTTTTCCCTTTACCTTTTACGTCTTTCAGAAATATTACTTTCATTCTTTTTGTCCCCCTTCTAAATATTCATCAATAGCTGCTTTCAATCGACTTTCGGCTTCACTAATGGAGCAAACCTGTTGAGTGGCGGCATTTGTTAAATGTCCGCCTCCATTCAACATTTCCATGATCACCTGTACATTGATATCACCTAGAGAACGTGCACTTATGCCAACTGTATCATCAGATCGCTTAGCCATTACGAAAGAAGCCGCTACGCCATCCATGGTCAATAGGGTGTCCGCAGCTTGGGCGATGAGCACCTGATTATGAACCTGATCGGTTTTTGCAGAGGCAATCGCAATTCCCTTTTTATAAAAGGTGACTTCCTCAATGAGCTTCGAACGTTTGATATAGGTGTCCACGTCTTCTTTTAAGAATTTCTGGACAAGTACCGTATCAGCTCCATGCGCCCTTAGATAAGAGGCTGCATCGAAAGTACGTGAACCTGTTCTTAAGGTGAAGCTTTTCGTGTCGACGATGATACCTGCAAGAAGCGCCGTCGACTCCAGCATATCAATCTTTGAGCGTTTCGGTTGATATTCAAGCAGTTCGGTTACAAGTTCTGCTGTTGAAGATGCATATGGCTCCATATAGACGAGCAATGAATTCTTGATGAACTCCTCACCGCGGCGATGATGATCGATGACTACAACCTTATCGATCCTATTCAATAACCGCTCTTCAATCACCATGGAAGGTTTATGTGTATCGACCACAACCAGCAAGGTCTCATCCGTAATCATTTCAAATGCATCATCAGGTGTTATGAACCGGGAATACAGCTCTTCTTTATTTTTGATCTCTTCCATTAAACGAAGGACACTGTTATCGAGCTGCTGGGTATCGATGACAATATAGCCTTCACGTTCATTCATCTGGGCAACCTTCAAGATGCCGATTGCTGAACCGATTGCGTCCATATCCGGGTTTTTATGGCCCATGACAATGACTTTATCGCTATCGAGGACTATATCCTTCAATGCATGGGAAATGACACGTGCACGGACTCTCGTGCGTTTTTCCATCGGATTGGTTTTGCCGCCATAGAATTTCACTTTTCCATTCGCTTGCTTGATCGCTACTTGGTCACCGCCCCGTCCAAGAGCGAGATCCAAGCTGGACTGTGCAAGCGTACCTAGTTCCGGTAAGGATGACACGGCAGAGCCGACCCCGATGCTCAGGGTCAATGGTACATTTTGCTTGGCCGTCGTTTCCCTGATCTCATCCAAAATCGAGAATTTGCCCTTCTCAAGCTGATGAAGGATATGCTCATTAAAGACAGCAATAAATCGTTCCGAGGAAACCCGTTTAAAGAAAACGCCATTATCCCTTGCCCATTTATCAAGAAGTGAGGTAACCAAGCTATTGATGCTGCTTTTACGCTGATCATCCATACCCTGTGTCAAATCATCATAATTATCAAGAAGAATGATCGCAATTGCCGTCCGCTCATCTTCATATAATTTCTCAATTTCCACCTGCTCCGTCACATCAAAAAAGTAAAGAAGCCTTTCATCACGCTTATGGACCACCTTGAATTTCCGATCGTGGAGCGTAAGCGTCTCAGTCTCGATCTCTTGCTTGATCAACGGCACTATCGAGTCCGCAACATCGTATAGCGATCTTCCTGCCAAAGAGTCTTCGCTAAAACAAGAAGCCAGGAATGGATTGGTCCATTCAATGTAATAATCCTCATTAAAGAGCATAATCCCAATCGGCATTTCCAATAACGCTTCCTCGCCCACCTTCTTTAAACGATAGGATAAAGTCGTTATATACTCTTCTGTCTTTTGTTGCTTTTTTTCTACCATTCTTAATGTTAAATAAAATAAACCAGCAAGAATCAATAGTCCAACAAGTGCAATTACCCAATTATAATAAGCCAGTACGCCCAAAAGTAAAACGACTGCGGCCAGCACCCCATACAACGGGGACTTAATCGAGTATTCCTTCAAATAAGATGGCATAGTTTCAGCTCCTAAAAGCATCTGTTTTACAAAAAAGTCTTCTATTCCTTTTTCTTGATTGTCTCCCTAAAAGGAAAGCCTAAATCTATTATACCTAAAAATCGAACGGCCGTCGTAATAATCGGAATCGGCAGCAGCAAAGAAAAAACCACGATTAAAACAGGTATGGCCCTAACCCATGACTTAACATGAGCGATATAGAATATCAGGGAATAACCTTGTAATAAAATGAAGAACTGCAGTATGAAAAATAGGTTCGTTATGGCCATATATACAAAACTGTTCTTGTCCGTATTCACAAAAAGAGCCAGAAGCATCGTAATTAAATAATACCATAAAAGGCTTTTCGGGAGTCGCAGATCTCGAAAATGGGGCCATTTTAACGCCTTATCACTGAATCTCTTCACAATGGGATGCGCTGCAAAGAAAATCAATAAAACCATGATGACGGACATCAAGACGAACAAACTTGGCATCAGCGTGTTCATCATATCGATTGATTCATACATCCGCTTTTTGACTTGTTCCGTCGGTGCCTGTCCAAAAGAATCCATTATACCGATAGTATTTTCGATGGACCCCTCAACCATGTCCATCGATTCTTCTATGTAATTAACATCCGTTATCAATACTGAAGCCGCATATATTAATAAAATGCCTCCCAGGAAGACTAGGACTGCGCTTATGAACATAGGTGCCATCGGTTTGTCCTTTTTTAAAAAATAGCCGATCGCTATTCCCGTTGCCCCCATGAGCAAGGTCAGCGGAACAGACAATATCGTCCCGATGAGGATCGACAATAGCGAGGCTACGAATAAGTAACCAAGGCTCCACGATAACTTTTGTTTGATTGTGACAAGTATGAATGGAATGGGTAAAAAGAAAGTAGTGAAAATACCCAATAGTGGGATTTGAATGGTGATGAACAATAAAATGCAATATAGTGCCAGAAGGGCTCCGCCCTCGGCAATCCGTCTTCCGCTATTCATCTTTATTTCACCCCCTGTTATTATTGATGTCTTATCTCCATCTTTATATTGTATCCGTTACGGCCAGGATATTTCAAACATCACATTCTTTTTTAGGATATGATTATTTTTTCTGAGGAAAACGTCCGGATAACTTCCTGATGAAATAAAAAAACCGCAATTCAGCGGTTTTCAGGCATGAGTGACAACTTATAAAAAAAGGCACATTAAGGATAACTCCTCAATGTGCCCTTTTATTATTCACCAGATACATATGGTAGTAATGCCATAGTACGTGAGCGTTTAATAGCAATCGTTAATTTACGTTGATATTTAGCGCTTGTACCAGTTACACGACGTGGTAAAATTTTACCGCGTTCTGAGACGAATTTTTTAAGAAGATCTACATCTTTGTAATCAATTTTAGTGATTCCGTTAGATGTGAAATAACAAACCTTTTTACGCTTACCGCGTCCTTTACGTCCACCCATTGCCATGATAAATTTCCCTCCCTGCTTTTTGAATTTTCATTTTAAACGGCTGTTTAAAACGGAAGATCGTCATCTGAAATGTCGATTGTCTTACCGTCATTTGCAAACGGATCGTCATCTACACGAGTGTAGTTGTTATTGCTCCGTTGATTCTGATTAGGATTTTGTCCATACGAATTGTTGTCATTTCCGTTATTATTGCCATAACTTCTTTGACCTCCACCGTAAGAACCGCCTTCATTTCTTTCACCCGCTGAACTGCTTCGTGGTTCAAGGAATTGAACGCTCTCAGCCAGAATCTCCGTCACATATACGCGTTTGCCGTCTTGTCCTTCATAATTACGTGTTTGGACACGTCCATCCACGCCAGCTAAACTGCCCTTTTTCAAGAAGTTAGCTACATTTTCTGCCGGTTTACGCCAAACTACACAGTTAATGAAATCCGCTTCACGTTCACCCTGCTGATTCGTAAAACTACGGTTCACAGCTAAAGTAAAGGTAGCAACGGGAACTCCATTAGGTGTATATCGTAATTCAGGATCTTTAGTTAAGCGTCCTACCAAAACTACGCGATTCATCATCAGAATCAACCCCTAGGTTTCAATCTTGTTTCATATGAAACAAGATTAGAATTTATATTAAATATCGGATTATTCTTCTTCTCTAGTAGCCATGTGGCGAATAATGTCTTCACTGATTTTAGCAAGACGATCGAATTCTTGAATCGCAGCACTTTCAGCGTTAACTTTAAGAAGCATGTAGTAACCATCGCGGAAATCATTGATTTCATATGCAAGACGGCGTTTACCCCATTCTTTTGCTTCTACTTCCGCACCATTATCAGAAAGGATTGTGTTGAAACGTTCAACTAAAGCTTTTTTAGCTTCTTCCTCAATGTTTGGACGGATGATATACATAATTTCGTATTTTCTCATCACTGTCACCTCCTTTTGGTCTAAGCGGCCCAATTGGGCAAGGAGCAATTATTTATAATTACTCACAAGATAAAATTATAGCATAGTTAAAGAGGCTTTGCAACGAACGGTTCGACTTATTACAAATAATTGTAATCCAATGACCGTTGATTTCCACTTCAGGCACTCGCTTTCCGCGGGCGGTCCGGGAGCCTCCCTTCCGTTCCAATCAACTCCTTTTGTCGACAAACTGAAAGACCCTACTTATGAACGGTAGGGTCCTTGATTCTTAAACGTTAAAACGGAAATGGATAACATCGCCATCGTTAACGATGTATTCTTTTCCTTCCAAACGAACTTTACCTGCTTCTTTTGCAGCACCATGACTGCCCGCTTCAAGTAGATCGGTATAAGAAACCGTTTCGGCACGGATGAAACCACGTTCGAAGTCCGTGTGAATGACGCCTGCACATTGAGGGGCTTTCATTCCTTTGCGGAATGTCCAAGCTCGCACTTCCTGTACACCAGCTGTAAAGTATGTTGCCAATCCAAGCAGGTTATAAGAAGCACGGATCAACTGATCAAGACCTGACTCCTCGATGCCAAGTTCAGATAGGAACATTTCCTTTTCTTCACCTTCAAGCTCTGCAATTTCTTCTTCGATTTTGGCACAAATCACGATCACTTCGGCATTTTCCTTAGCAGCATATTCACGAACTTGCTGTACATATTCATTATCGTCAGCATTCGCCACTTCATCTTCGCTCACGTTCGCCACATAAAGCGTCGGTTTCGCTGTAAGTAAATGCATGCCCTTCACGATTTTTTGCTGTTCTTCAGTGAACTCGACGGTACGTGCAGGCTTTTCATCTTCCAATGCTTCTTTTAAAGCTACAAGGATTTCATGTTCTGCCACAGCGGCTTTATCTTTTTGCTTGGCCATTTTTCCGACACGGTCGATGCGTTTGACAACAGATTCCAAATCGGCAAGGATCAATTCAAGGTTGATGACTTCGATATCATCGATTGGATTCACTTTTCCGGAGACATGGGTGATGTTATCGTCTGCAAAACAACGGACGACTTGACAAATTGCATCCACTTGACGGATATGGGAAAGGAATTTATTGCCCAATCCTTCTCCTTTACTTGCTCCTTTTACAATCCCGGCGATATCCGTGAATTCAAATGCTGTCGGAACGGTTTTTTTCGGTTTTACCAATTCAGTCAGTTTTTGCAGACGGTGATCTGGCACTTCCACGATCCCGACATTTGGGTCGATCGTACAGAAAGGATAGTTAGCAGATTCCGCACCCGCCTGAGTAATTGCATTAAATAAAGTGGATTTACCTACGTTAGGCAAACCGACTATACCAGCTGTTAAAGCCATTTATATTTCACTCCTTCAAGATGATTCGTACATATGGGAAAAGAACTGATCTTCTTTAAAGACCCTCCAATTACCTAAACCTTTCCCAATTATAGATTTCGCTTCCTAAAAAGACAAGTAAATCATGAGAAACGCAGGACTACTTTCACTCCAAAAAAAAAGCATGATCACTCCTCATGCTTTTGCAGAACTTTTTTCATTTTCTTCGCGAATTCACGTCGAGGCAGCATCACGCTATGGCCGCACCCTTCACATTTTATCCGGATATCCATACCGATCCGTATAATTCTCCACTTATTCACTCCACAAGGATGCGGTTTCTTCATTTCCACAATATCCTTAAGTGCAAATTCCTTTTCTTCCATAACCATGAGCCCCCTAATTCCTATGACTCGCTGCCATTGTACGTAGATTTAATCCCACTTGAATCAAGCGCAGCACTTATTTCAATTCTTAATATCCTACTGATTTCAATGTGATGCATCGGCTTTGTTTCCGCCTTAATCCGAAAGACGATTTCTTCAGGACTAATTTTTTCAATTCCCAAAAATTCAGGTGTTTTGATCAATGCATCGTATTTGCCCTCCATACTGTTTAAAAGATCAATCAGCACCTTTTCAGCACGCTCGATCGATCCATCGTTAGGTATGGTCACATCAACAACAGCCATACTATTTAAAATGGAATAATTCGTGACCTGAACGATGCTTCCGTTGGGTATGAAATGCAATTCACCTGCACCGCTTTTAATTTTCGTTGTACGAAGCCCGATTTCAATGACTTCCCCTTCAAAATTATTGATTTTAATATAATCCCCAACCGAGAAATGATCTTCAAAAATAACGAAAAATCCTGTAATTATATCCTTGACCAAACTTTGAGCACCAAAACCAACTGCCAAACCGAGAACACCGGCACCAGCGAGTAATGGCATTACTTCAATCCCGAAAATTTCCAGAATCATTATCAAGGCAATGAAATTGATGACATAGGTAATGATATTTTCGAGCAATTTAATGAGTGTCGCTTCCCTGCGCTCCGATACCCGAATGGGACTCCTTAAACGCGCTTTGAAAAATTTATTCAGAATAGTCTTTCCTATTCTAATAATAATACGCGATAACAACAGAACAAGGAAGATTTTAATAATCCCCTCGCCCATCAGCAGCCATATCTTTTCATCCAATATCTCTTTTGTAACGTTATCATAAATGCGATCCATATTTTCCTCCTGCCTAATGCAATTAACTGCAAAACTTTTATATCGTCTATATGATTTTTCCATATAGACGGATTCCTCTACCCTTCATGCACTGATATAACCATGAAGTAGAGGATTTTCTCTATTTTATCAATAAATAATGGTTTCTGTACAAAAAAAAATTGGGTATATAGGTAAAAGAATTAGAAGTTTTTTCCCAAATATTAAAGTAATTATTTACTAGAAAGTATAAATGAAAGCAATTGGTAGAGGATAACGCCGATTCATATCCCCTTCACCTGTTTGCATGTTCTACAAAAAATTCCCTCATCCAAGATGTTAAATACCGTATATTTTCCCCTTTTTATCCGTATACTGTAATACCAAATAAAGTAAAGGAGTTGAGCCGATGAATCTGAATTCTAGTCTATTTAATAATAATAAAAATAGATTGAGTCGCATCCTGCATGAAGATACGGATGCATCCAAACAAATTTCCCAGGAATTAATCAATCTCCTACCGACCGGAAAGCTCCAACCAATCGTCATCGTCTGCATAGGCACGGACCGTTCCACAGGCGATTCACTCGGACCACTTGTCGGCACTCTGCTTAGTGAAAAAGCTGAAAACGGTTCTTCTTCATTCCATGTTCATGGTACTCTGGATGACCCTATACATGCGATGAATTTACATGAAAAATTAAATGAAATCAAAAAGATGCACGCCAATCCCTTTATCGTCGGAATCGATGCTTGCTTAGGGAAAATGAAAAGCGTCGGCATCGTTCAAATCGGCCAGGGACCAGTGAAGCCAGGGGCTGGGGTCAATAAAGACCTTCCTTCCGTCGGAAATGCACATATTACAGGAATCGTGAATGTAAGTGGATTCATGGAGTTCATGGTCTTGCAGAACACACGTCTTAATCTTGTGCTAAAAATGGCCAAAACCATTGCCGAGGGGATTTATGAAGCACAAAATCATTATCCAGTAAAACCTTCCATCACTCCTTTCACATGGTCATTCAAGCAAGAAAAAACCCTATGATCGGTTTTTTCTTATCATAAAAAAGAAGGAAAGGGCCAGCCATCCCCTTCCTTCTTTTTTATACATAATACATGAGAGTAACCAGAATCGCGGTGATCATTATGCCCGGAAGCAGATTTGCCACCCTTATTTTGGTCAGACCGATAATATTCAAACCAATTGCCAAAATCATGACTCCCCCAGTTGCCGTCATTTCCAGTATAAAGGAATCCATTAAAGCAGTTGGGATCATCGTATTGATCTGCCTTGAGAAAATCGCTATGAATCCCTCATAAAGAATGACCGGAAATGCTGAAAAAAGTACACCTATGCCAAGCGTACTGGCGAGGACCAATGCTGTAAAGCCATCGATGATCGCTTTTGTTATCAAAACGTCATGATCATTCCGGATACCGCTATCCAGGGCACCGATGATGGCCATCGCCCCAATGCCAAATATGAGCGTGGCCGTTACAAATCCCTGAGATATCGAAATTCCTTCCTTCGCTTTCATCCTGCGTTCAAGCCAATTGCCTAAAGAATTTAGCCTAGCCTCAAGATTCATCCATTCACCGAGGACAGCCCCTCCAACAATACTTAAAATGACAACAAGGAAATTATCGCTTTTTAAGCCCATCTGCAAACCTAAGACCATGACGGCCAAACCGATACCGCTCATAACCGTTTCTTTTATCTTTTCAGGTATATGTTGTAAAAACCTTCCTAAAATCGAACCGATTAAAATACAGGCACCATTCACCAAAGCCCCTAATAATACCATCTCATCCACCTAATTTTCTGCATATGTCGTCACGGTCTTTTCATAAAGGGGATCTAAGAGGATAGGTTCTCTTGATCGATCAAGTTCAAAATTCTCTCTAAATCTTCCTTTGAAAAGAATTCTATTTCTATTTTTCCTTTTTTCTTGCTTTGTTTTATCGTTACGCTCGTTCCTAGTCTTTCACGCAGACTTGTCTCCCGTTGCTTTATGAAGATATCTTTTTTTTCTTGTTTCTTAGGTTTAGTTTCACGTGAAACGGTATCATTCAATTGATGTATATATTGCTCTAGCTGTCTGACATTCATTCCTTCTTTGAGGATTTTATCCGCTACCGGCTTAAGCATCTCTTTTTTCTTTAAACCTAGCAATGCCCGGCCATGCCCCATGGAAATTTCCCCGTCGGAGATATATCTCCTAATCCCTTCAGGCAAAGATAGCAATCTAACATGGTTTGCGATATGGGGACGGCTTTTCCCCAGCCGATTGGCCAACTGCTCCTGGGTGAATTCCAATTTTTCCAGAAGCGTTTGATAAGCGACAGCCTCCTCGATCGGATTCAAATCTTCCCTTTGCAGGTTTTCCAAAATCGCCAGTTCCATCATCTGCTGTTCGCTCAATTTCCTCACAACGACCGGAACTGTCTTTAAACCAGCTTCCTCGGCAGCACGATAACGCCTTTCCCCAGCAACGATTTCATATCCCTTAATGCTTTCCCGGGCAATAATCGGCTGTAATATCCCATGTTCCATGATGGATTGCTTTAATTCCTCTATAGCTTCAAGCCGAAAGCTCTTCCGGGGCTGATAAGGATTTGGCCTTAATTCCCTTAATTTGATTTCTCGCACGATTTCATCTTTACTGATTTCCCCACTATTGAAAAGTGCGTTAAGTCCTTTGCCAAGTCCTTTAGCCATTTGATACCACTTCCTTTGCCAGTTCTAAATAGACCTCCGCCCCTCGTGACTTTGGATCATATATAATTATCGGTTCTCCATGGCTCGGTGCTTCACTCAAACGGACATTGCGGGGAATGATGGTTTGATAGACTTTATCCTGAAAGTATTTTTTGACCTCTTCTATGACCTGGAGACCTAGATTCGTTCTTGCATCCAACATCGTCAATAGCACACCCTCGATTTTCAAATCATGGTTCAAATGCTTTTGGACGAGGCGGACCGTGTTCAATAGTTGACTCAAACCTTCCAATGCATAGTATTCACATTGTACCGGAATCAAAACTGCATCGGCGGCCGTTAAGGCATTAAGCGTAAGCAAACCCAATGATGGAGGGCAGTCTATCACAATGTAATCATATTGGCCCTGCACCTCTTCTAATGCCCTTTTTAACCGGACTTCCCTAGAGATGGTTGGAACAAGTTCAATTTCTGCACCTGCCAGTTGAATTGTCGCAGGTATGGCATATAGGTTTTCTACCTTTGTTTCCATGATGACGGTACTGGCCTCGATATCATCAACCAATACATCATAAATACATTGTTCCACATCTGCTTTGTCAATACCTGCACCGCTTGTCGCATTTCCCTGCGGGTCAATATCGACCATTAAGACTTTCTGTCCTATGTAAGCAAGACAAGCACTTAGGCTGACAGAAGTTGTCGTTTTTCCAACACCGCCCTTTTGATTGGCAATGGCGAGAATCTTACCCACGAATTCACCCGCTTTCAACTATCTTCATCACGCTTTTATCTATTGATTTTTACCGTAAATCCATTTATTTCTTTCTATTTTATCATGAATGTTACTGGAAGAAATCGTTTTCTGAAATTCCTCTTAAAATTTGAAATATATCTAAAAGCATTAAAAATCCGGGAAAAGTTGAATGTTTTTTAAAGTGGAAATACCAGTTTTGACCGAAAATAAAAAAAGCTTGGTAATCGGAGACTACCAAGCGGGTAAGGATAGGGAATCAAGTTTTCTTCTTGGGTATTTTAATCGTGAACTGATAATACTCCTCGAATTCTTCTTCCTCTGCATCCAAATTTATTCCATTGTCTGTAACCATATTGAGTGATTGGCGTATGGTATTCACGGCAATCCTCATGTCTTTACTAAACGCTTTTCGCTTAGGTTTCGGCTTCTGCACAGTACCCATCAAAAGCTTGACGACCTGCTCTTCGGTCTGTTTGACGTTTAACCCTTTTTCGATGATTTCCAAAAGCAGTTTAAGCTGCTTTTCAGGACTCTTCAACGGTATCAACGAGCGGGCATGGCGTTCCGTAATTTGCTTTTGAAGAAGTGCATCCTGAACCTCCTGGGGCAGCTTAAGCAGCCGTAGCTTATTCGCCACGGTAGATTGTCCTATTCCCAGTCTTTGTGCCAAAGCTTCTTGTGTTAAACTATGCAGCTCCAATAGCTTTCCATAAGCCAAAGCTTCTTCAATCGGTGTCAGTTCTTCACGCTGAAGGTTTTCTATCAGCGCAACGGAAGCCGTTTCTGTATCGGTGAAATCTTTGATTATTGCGGGCGCCAATTCCCAGCCAAGCTTTTGCATGGCCCGAAAACGACGCTCACCTGCAATGATTTCATACTTTCCCTGACCATAAGTCCTTACTACAATTGGTTGAATGATCCCATGTGTATGGATCGTTTGGGCCAATTCGGCAATTTTATCGTCATTAAAAACGGTCCTTGGTTGAAATCGATTAGGCACAATATCAGAAATGGAAATTTTTCTTATCTCTTCATTATTATTGCTAGGTGTCTCCATCTCTAGTTGCTCTTCCTCTTTTTCGCCAAACCCAAAGAACCGCGAAAAAGGATGCTTCATCTTCCTACACCACCTTTTAAAACTCCCAAATAACATATTCTCTATTTAAAGGACAAGTCCTGCATACATTTCCCGACATGGTTATACATATGGCCCTACACTGTAAAAAACATGTCGACTGGCGCCATCAAGGCAATAATTTAGGAATGGACGGCCAGTTATGAAAAATATCGGCCGGCTTGCCCAAAATTATTTCCCTGAATCAGCCAGCATAGGGCACAAGTTTAGAGTGAAAATAATAAGGTCATACATTTATAGTAAAAGAAAATAAGGGCAAGTACCAGCCATATATATCTGAATCATCTACGCTTACTATGAAAACTTACTCATCCTACGGAGGTTATTCAATAGGCTGCTTATTCGGTGTCCCTGGTTTTCTCGGGTATTTTTTAGGAGTCCTCTTCACTTTTTTTACAGTAATGATGTTTCTTTCACTATTTTCCTCTGGCAATGTGAAAGGATGAATTTCTTCAATTTTTCCGCCTAACGTGAAAATGGCCTTCTTCCCTGTGTCCATTTCATCTTGTGCACTAGCCGCTTTCATGGCAATGAATGTCCCATCCAGTTTAACGAGCGGTAAACATAGTTCACTTAAAACGGACATCCTGGCAACTGCCCTTGCCATGACAATATCATAGGATTCGCGATGCTCCTGTTTTTGGGCGAAGGTTTCCGCCCGGTCATGATAGAAGGAAACTCCCTTTAATTGCAGGGAATCCGCAAGGTGATTCAAAAAAGAAATTCGCTTATTCAAAGAATCCACAATCGAGACGTGGATATCAGGGAAACAAATCTTCAATGGAATACTCGGAAATCCAGCTCCAGCCCCAACATCGCAAATTCGATATGGTTTGTTAAAGTCAAAATAGAAGGCTGCACTGATTGAATCATAAAAATGCTTAAGATAGACTTCTTCTTTATCAGTGATGGCTGTTAAGTTCATCTTTTCGTTCCATTCCACCAATAATCGATAATAAGTGTCAAACTGATCAAGCTGTTGAGGAGAAAGCTCGATCCCTTTCTCCAGCAGTGCTTGTTGGAACTGTTCAATATTCATGTCTTTTCAATCCTTTTCGGGTATTTCCATTACTGAGATACTCTGGCAATCTTTCCTTGTTCCAAATAAACAAGCAAAATGGAAACATCAGCGGGATTCACACCGGAAATTCTTGAAGCCTGAGCTACTGATAGCGGGTGGACCTGCTTTAATTTTTGACGTGCTTCCGTTGCAAGTCCAGAAATTGCATCATAATCGATATTCTCTGGAATCTTTTTATTCTCCATTTTTTTCAGGCGATCGACTTGCTGCAAGGATTTTTCGATATATCCTTCATACTTGATCTGGATTTCGACCTGTTCCGTCACATCATCGCTCAGTTCGTCATCACTTGGCGCCAGCTTCTGAATATGGGAATAATCCATTTCAGGCCGTTTCAATAAATCGGAGGCCCGGATTCCATCCTTTAACTCACTGCCGCCACTTGCAGTAATGACTTCTTGTACTTCTTTGGTCGGTTTGATGAAGTTTGATTTCAGTCGTTCCTTTTCCATTTCAACCGCTTCTTTTTTCATAAGGAATCGATTGTAGCGCTCTTCTTTGATCATTCCGATATTGAATCCAATTTCCGTTAAGCGCAAATCGGCATTATCATGACGCAATAATAAACGATATTCTGCACGTGAAGTCAGCAATCGGTATGGTTCATTCGTGCCTTTCGTTACAAGGTCATCAATGAGAACACCAATATAGGCATCCGAACGGCTTAATATCAGTTCTTCTTTACCCATTGCATTCAATCCTGCATTAATACCGGCCATCAATCCTTGTCCTGCCGCTTCCTCGTAGCCGGATGTCCCGTTAATTTGGCCAGCAGTATAGAGATTTTTGATTTTCTTCGTTTCAAGTGTAGGCCATAGCTGTGTAGGAACGATAGCATCATATTCAATTGCATATCCAGCGCGCATCATTTCCGCCTTTTCAAGTCCTGGAATTGTTTGCAGGATTTTCACTTGCACATCCTCAGGCAAACTTGTAGATAAACCTTGCACATAAACTTCCTTTGTATTGCGGCCTTCAGGTTCCAGGAATATTTGATGCCTTGGTTTATCATTAAAACGTACGACTTTATCTTCAATCGATGGACAATAACGCGGACCGGTTCCTTTTATCATTCCCGAATACATTGGTGAACGATGTAGATTCTCATCAATGAGCTGGTGTGTCCCCTCATTCGTGTACGTTAACCAGCATGGCAATTGATCCGTTATGAACTTTGTCGTTTCATAAGAAAATGCACGCGGCACTTCATCGCCAGGCTGAATTTCCGTCTTGCTGTAATCTATGGAAGAGCTATTCACGCGTGGCGGCGTTCCCGTTTTAAAACGGACCAAATCAAATCCTAACTGCTCTAAATGTTCAGAAAGCCTGATGGAAGGCTGCTGATTATTAGGGCCGCTTGAATATTTCAGTTCCCCTAAAATGATTTCACCGCGTAAATATGTTCCAGTCGTGATTACGACAGTTTTCGCACGGTACACCGCGCCTGTTTTAGTGATGACCCCCGTGCATACGTTGTTTTCAACAATTAATTCCTCTACCATTCCTTGAATCAATGTTAGATTTTCTTGGTCTTCTATCGTCTTTTTCATTTCTTGTTGATAGAGAAATTTATCTGCCTGCGCCCTCAATGCACGAACAGCTGGACCTTTAGCTGTATTGAGCATCCTCATTTGAATATGGGTCTTGTCGATATTTTTCCCCATTTCTCCGCCTAAAGCGTCTATTTCCCTAACGACTATCCCTTTTGCCGGCCCACCAACAGAGGGATTGCATGGCATGAAGGCGACCATATCCAAGTTAATGGTGATCATCAACGTTTTAGCTCCGACTCTTGCCGCTGCAAGGCCTGCCTCACTGCCAGCATGACCGGCACCAATAACAATGACATCATAGCTACCTGCTTCGTACTGCATATCCTTTTCCTCCTTTTACGCTTATTTTCCTAAACAAAATTGAGAGAACAATTGGTTGATCAAATTATCCTGAACGCTTTCGCCAATGATTTCTCCAAGTAGCTCCCATGCTTTCGTGAAATCGATTTGAACCAAATCAACCGGTGTCCCCATTTCAATAGCATCGATTGCATCTTCGATAGACTGTAATGCCTGCCCCAGCAAAGCTATATGTCTGGCATTGGAAACATAGGTCAGGTCTCCCGTTTCTAAAGAACCCTCGAAAAATAAAGAAGCGATGGCTTCTTCCAATTCATCGACCCCTCGATCCTCCAGTAATGAAGTCGTAACAACTTTATGGGACGCCGCCTTTTCCTTAACCTTGGCCATATCGATTTTTTGCGGAAGGTCGGTTTTATTGATGATAACGATGACATCCATACCCTCAACCGCTTGAAATAGTTTCTCATCCTCAGTAGTTAAATCATCGGAATAATTCAATACAAGCAATATTAAATCAGCCTCTTTTAATACTGCACGGGACCGTTCAACTCCAATTCGTTCGACGATATCTTCCGTTTCGCGAATTCCTGCCGTATCGACAAGTTTAAGCGGTACACCGCGAACATTGACATACTCTTCGATTACGTCACGTGTTGTACCTGGAATATCAGTGACGATCGCTTTATTTTCATGAACTAAGCTGTTAAGCAGAGAAGATTTTCCGACATTAGGGCGCCCTATGATAACGGTCGCAAGCCCATCCCGAAGTATTTTCCCCTGTTGGGCCGTGTGAAGCAGTTTCTCAATTTCCTTCTTCACATAACTGCCCTTTTCCAAAAATAAACGATGTGTCATTTCTTCGACATCATCATATTCCGGATAATCTATATTTACCTCGACTTGAGCGAGGGTCTGTAAAATTTCTTGGCGCAGGTTTTGGATTAATTTCGAAAGCCTGCCTTCCATTTGACCTAATGCAACATTCATGGCTTTATCCGTTTTAGCCCGGATTAAATCCATAACGGCCTCAGCTTGAGAGAGGTCGATCCTGCCATTCAAAAAAGCCCGTTTCGTAAATTCACCAGGTTCCGCTAAACGAGCACCTTGTGAGAGAATAAGCTGCAATACCCGATTGACCGAAACGATTCCACCGTGACAATTTATTTCAACTACATCTTCTCTTGTAAATGTCTTTGGACCCATCATGACAGAAACCATGACTTCCTCTATGATTTCACCTGTTTTGGGCTGGATAAGGTGGCCATAATGAATCGTATGTGATTTCACTTCAAGCAATCCTTTTCCACCTGGTCCTTTAAAGATCCTATCGGCTATTTCTATGGCCTCATCACCGCTGATTCTAACGATGGCGATTGCCCCTTCCCCTAAGGGAGTAGAGATAGCGGTGATTGTATCGAATTCCATGCTTTCACCTCTTATATATTGATGGTTCTATTTTTTTCTTTTAATAAAATCGTCGAATCCCTAAATTACTACAATACCACAGTATATTCATGAAAAAAAGTAGATACTCCTCCTCTCCAGGAGTTATCCACATGCAATTAATCCATATTCTGTAACATCTATTCTAACTTATCCACATGTGAATAACAAACATCGCCCGCTTCCCTTTCTTCCATTCCCTTTACGAATCAAGAAGGTGAAAAGAAATTTGTCAGTTATTGTTGAATTGCTGCTTTGAAAAAAAATCTTCGACACAACGATTTCATGGCCTAAAAAAAGAACCCCTGCTTAAAAAGCAGAAGGTTCATTTAAGTGGAGTAATGACCAAGTGGCGATATGGCTCAGTCCCACTTGAAGTTGTTTTTATTTTTGGATAATCCAAGAGGGCATTATGGATGACCTTACGTTCATAAGATGGCATCGGCTCGAGTGAAACAGCCTTACCTGTTTTCATGGCTTTATTTGCCATTCTTTCAGCCAATTGGATTAAGGTGTCATTGCGGCGATTTCGATAATCTTCTGCATCTACAGTAATATTCAAATACTGCTTCGAATACCGATTTGCAACAAGCTGCGCTAAATACTGAAGTGAATTTAGTGTTTGACCCCTTTTTCCAATCAATAATGCAATTTTATCACCTGATAAATGGAAAGTTACGTTCTTCCCTTTACGGGTGACATCAATTTGTGCATCGACTCCCATCTCCACGCTGACTTTCTTCAAAAATCCAAGTGCCTCTTCAATGGGATCTGCAGGCAATGTCACATGGACAATGGCCTTCCTTGCACCAAATAAACCAAAAAATCCTTTTTTGCCCTCATCTTCTATTTCTATCTCCACGCGATCTTTAGTGCTGTTCAGTTGAGCTAAAGCTAAATTTACTGCTTCTTCGACAGATTGTCCTGTAGCAGTTACCTTTTTCACTTTTTCTTTGCCCCTCCCGCGTTTTCCGCAGCTGCTTTTCTAAGATCCGGACCTTTGATGAAATATGTTTGAACGATACCAAAAAGGTTACCAACTACCCAGTAAAGAGAAAGAGCAGCGGGGAAATTAATAGCAAAAACAACAATCATGATTGGCATGATGTAAAGCATCATGGTCATTTGTGCCGCCATTTGTGGATTGGAGTTCATTCCAGCCATGGACATCTTTTGCTGAATAAAAGTCGTGATACCTGCAACGACCGGTAAAATATAATAAGGATCCGGTGAACCTAAATCAAACCAAAGAAAACTATGTAAAGCAATTTCTTCCGTACGGCTGATTGCATGGTAAAATCCGATCAAAATCGGCATTTGCACCAATATCGGCAAACATCCCGCCAATGGATTCACATTATATTTTGAAAATAGAGCCATTGTTTCTTGCTGTAGTTTTTGTTGTGTGGCAGCATCTTTTGAGCTGTATTTTGCTTGAAGTTCTTTCATCTCAGGCTGAATGGCCTGCATTGCTTTCGAGCTTTTCACCTGTTTGATCATTAATGGGAGTAATGCTAAGCGAATGATAAGTGTAACACCGATGATTCCCAAACCATAGTTCTCGCCAAATGCTTCAGAAAGCCAAATGATCAGGGCTGATAATGGATAGACAATGTATGAATTCCAAAAACCTTCACTCTCCGCTGTAATAGGTTCTTTAATTTCCGTACACCCTGCTAACAACATCATTATCGAGGCTAGTCCAATAATGAGTAATATTCGTTTTTTCAACCGTAATTTCCTCCTAACTGCAATCAATCTTTTTTGAAACAATTGTGAACTGTTTATTAGAAGATTTCAAGGAAAAGCAATCCACTTTTTTCCACAGCTTACAATCGGAATTTTCTATGTCATCTTTCTCAAGTAACCACATGATCCGGGGAGTGCTTATTCGATATAAGGGGGCTTTATTGTTTTTTCTTTTTAAAGTTTAATGATTTAGAACGTTTCAGGACATGGATCAAGCTGCTTTTCACCTGGAAAAAGTCCATCTCCGCCGCTGGCTTTCGAGCAATCACAATATAATCCTTACCCTCTTCTATATCTTCTTTCAATTCCAAAAACGCTTGCCGTATGTATCTTTTGATTTGGTTCCTAACCACGGCGTTCCCGATTTTTTTACTGACTGAAAGGCCGATCCGAAAATAATCCTGACCCGGCTTTTCAAGGACATAGACAACGAATTGCCGATTAGCAGAAGATTCACCTTTTTTAAACACAAGCTGAAATTCGTCCTCTTTCTTAATCCTTAACTTTTTTTTCATTTTTACACCTTCATTACATGAATTGAGTCTCAGTAAATCCCTTATTTTGCGAAAAAAGACCACTGAGACTTTTCAGTGGTCTATGCAGATAATACTTTTCTGCCCTTACGGCGACGTGCAGCGATTACTCTACGTCCGTTTTTCGTGCTCATACGTGCACGGAAACCGTGAACTTTACTATGTTTGCGGTTATTCGGTTGATAAGTTCTTTTCATTATATGACACCTCCCTGAGGAATAACAGTTAAAGACAGTCTTTACAATTATATAGATGGAGGTTTCTACTTGTCAACCTCATCCATAAAAATATTTCATTTTAATGCTCAATGTCCAGTAGGCCTTTTTTTACTACCTAGCCTATTGTAAATGATTTTGCTCCGAACTGATATAGAAATTTTTGGGGAAAGGAAAATTTCCATCATTTTATCGATGAGCTCAAATATGAAATTCGCATTGAATCATTCCTCGATCGACACAACATTCGACAAATAACTAAGTATGAACCTGAATCACTTTCAATCTGTCTCATGCAGGTCTTCCGGCTTGAACAACTTGGTTCAAGTTAATTAATTCGAGCCTGTAATCACGGTCTGTGGATAAAATTCGACATGTTTTTTTCTATCCACAAACCATTTTATAGACTTTTGCACATAACAATGGCCTGTGGAAAAGTTTTTCCCACAAGCTCGGTAAGTTGTGGATAAAGTTTTCTAACCCATTGCAAGACGCCTGATTTTCTGATATTATATTTGTGTTTTCACTCTGAATAACTTTATCAACAGGGGACGTTTATCCACAGACTGTGTATAACTTGTGGATAGTTTATTCGACCTGTGTATATTAATCTGTCCACAGATGGTGGATATTGTCGAAAACCCTTTTTTCTTCTTTATTATATAATTCTTAAAATGCCTGTTGATGAATAAACATTCAAATCTGCACTGGCTTACCAGATGTAGTCTGTACAAAAGTTGTACAGCGCAAGATATAGTTTTTTAGGCACTTTACGTAACACAACACAAAATCCCTTATACAGCTCACCGAACCTTTGCTGTCAAAATTAATATCAAGACGGCAATCGATGAGTTTATTTGTGCCTATACATTTAGATACAATTATTAAAATTTTTTTGCAAAGGAGGGATAAGTTTGGATAACATCGATAGCCTCTGGAACCAGGCGCTCGGAAAAATCGAAAAAAAAATCAGTAAACCAAGCTTTGAAACTTGGCTTAAATCAACCAAGGCTTATTTACTGCAAGGTGATACCTTAACAGTCACCGCCCCCAATGAATTTGCCAGGGATTGGCTTGAAGAACGCTATTCCCATCTTATTTCCGATGTATTGTTTGAACTTACCGGTGAGGAATTGGAAGCAAAATTCATCATTCCCCCTAATCAAGAAGATGATGATTTCACCGTTCCTGTTCAGCCTAAAAAGATAAAAAAACAGGACAAAGAGCATGCTGCATTTCCACAGCATATGCTGAATGCGAAAAATACCTTCGATACATTTGTCATCGGCTCCGGCAATCGTTTTGCCCATGCCGCGTCTCTCGCTGTCGCAGAAGCTCCTGCCAAAGCCTATAATCCCTTATTCATATACGGGGGCGTAGGTCTTGGAAAAACTCATTTAATGCATGCAATCGGGCATTATGTTCTTGAGCATAATCCGAATGCAAAGGTCGTTTATTTATCGTCTGAAAAGTTCACGAATGAATTCATCAACTCGATCCGGGACAATAAAGCTGGGGAATTCCGTGATAGATATCGAAGCGTGGATGTTTTATTAATTGATGATATTCAATTCCTTGCGGGAAAAGAACAAACCCAAGAAGAGTTTTTCCATACATTCAATGCGTTGCATGAAGAAAGCAAACAGATTGTCATCTCGAGTGACCGCCCGCCAAAAGAGATACCTACACTCGAGGATCGCCTCCGTTCAAGGTTTGAGTGGGGCTTGATCACGGATATCACACCTCCTGATCTGGAAACGCGGATTGCCATATTGCGTAAAAAGGCAAAAGCTGAGGGCCTTGATATCCCGAATGAAGTCATGCTCTATATTGCCAACCAAATCGATTCCAATATTCGTGAGCTGGAGGGTGCACTTATTCGTGTCGTCGCCTATTCTTCGTTGATCAATAAAGATATAAATGCCGATTTGGCAGCTGAAGCATTAAAAGACATCATCCCTAGCTCCAAACCTAAAATAATCACCATTTTGGAAATCCAGAAGACGGTCGGTGAACATTATAGTGTCAAACTTGAGGATTTCAAGGCGAAAAAGCGGACTAAATCCGTAGCCTTTCCAAGACAGATTGCCATGTATCTTTCCAGGGAGTTAACGGACTCATCCCTGCCCAAGATAGGTGATGAATTTGGAGGTCGCGATCATACGACCGTTATCCATGCGCATGAAAAAATCTCCAAACTCATGCAAACGGATACCCAGCTTCAACGTCAGGTTAAAGAAATCCAGGACCAGCTGAGGGTATAATAGATTCTGGATAATGTGAATAACTGACGACTACTTACACACAGTCTGTCCACATGTGGATAGACTGTTTTTCCTTAGGTTGAGTGGACTTATCCACATATCAACAGGCCCTACTACTATTACTACTATCTTTTTTAATAAAAATTATTAATATATATGCCTATTCGGCAATAAAAAAATTGGAGGATGAAACATGAGATTTATAATCCAAAGAGATCGATTAGTTCATAGTGTCCAAGAAGTAATGAAAGCAGTCACATCAAGGACGACGATTCCGATTCTAACGGGGATAAAAATAAGCGTCACTAGTGAGGGTGTCACTCTGACAGGAAGTGATTCAGATATCTCCATCCAATCATTCATCCCTGCTGAGGTTGACGGAGATGAGATTGTTGAAGTTAAAACTAGCGGCGGTATTGTCCTTAATGCTCGTTTTTTCAGTGAAATTGTCAAAAAGCTACCGATGGATACTGTAGAAATTGAAGTGGAGAATAACTTTCAAACGATTATTCGCTCAGGTAAAGCTGAATTTAATCTAAATGGACTGGATCCTGAGGAATATCCGCATCTTCCGATCATTGAAGAAGAAAATATTTTCAAACTTCCAACGGACCTTTTGAAGACCCTTATCCGCCAAACTGGCTTTGCAGTGTCCACGTCAGAAACACGGCCCATCTTAACAGGTGTAAACTTGAAGGTTCAAGATGACGAATTGACCTGTATTGCAACAGATAGTCATAGGCTTGCAATGAGAACAGCCAAAATAGAAAATAAAATTAACGGGACCTATAGTGTTGTAATCCCAGGTAAAAGTCTGAATGAGTTAAGTAAGATCCTTGATGATACGAACGAACTCATCGAAATCGTCATTACCGAAAACCAAGTACTTTTCAAAGCTGAAAATTTATTATTCTTCTCAAGACTGCTTGAAGGGAATTATCCCGATACATCACGCTTGATTCCATCTGATAGCAAAACGGACGTGACTGTTCACACTAAAGATTTTCTCCAAGCGATCGACAGGGCTTCTTTATTGGCGAGAGAAGGAAGAAATAATGTTGTCAAATTGACAACCCTGGAAGGCCGTATAATCGAAGTCTCTTCCAACACTCCTGAAATTGGTAAAGTAATTGAAGAGGTTCAGGCAGAAGCCATTGAAGGTGAAGACCTGAAAATCTCATTCAGTGCCAAATTTGTAATGGATGCTCTAAAAGCATTGGAAGGTTCCGATATAAAAATTAATTTCACAGGTGCAATGCGTCCGTTTGTCATTCGCCCGCTACATGATGATTCCATGCTGCAATTAATTCTTCCGGTAAGGACTTATTAAGCTAAAATAATATTTCAAAAAAATTAAAGGCTTGTATAGCAGGTCTTTAATTTTTTTATATTTAAATATAGGTTTCCAAAGGGTTTTTAGCATTTTTTCAATGCTGTACGGAACGCTGAATCGCTAAAAATAAGAACTGAAAAAGCTATACTTTGTCTTAATGGGATTAATTTAGTAAAATGAAATATTAAAGACTACTTAGAAATGAGTGAGGCATGAAATGGACTCCATAAAAATCAATACCGAATATATTACGCTTGGACAATTCCTGAAACTGGCCGATTTGATTCAAAGCGGCGGAATGGCGAAATGGTTCTTAAGTGAATATGAGGTTTACATTAATGGCGAATTAGACGTGAGAAGGGGCAGAAAATTAAGATCAGGTGATAAAATAGAGATTCCTGGATTTGGCACCTACACAATTACAAGCTAAAACATAAGGGAAGAGCGGAATATGTATATTGAAAATATAAGTTTGAAAAATTACCGCAACTATACCGAATTGAATCTGACTTTTGAGAATAAAGTCAATGTAATCCTCGGCGAAAATGCTCAAGGAAAAACAAATGTCATGGAATCCATTTTTGTTTTAGCCATGGCAAAATCCCATCGGACCTCAAATGATAAAGAACTTATTCGCTGGGATGAAGAGTATGCTAAAATAGAAGGAAGAGTTAGAAAGAGAAATACCTCAATACCACTTGAGCTGACCATTTCAAAAAAAGGGAAAAAGGCGAAGTGCAACCATATTGAACAAAGAAAGTTGAGTCAATATGTCGGAAATATGAATGTGGTCATGTTTGCGCCTGAGGATCTTAACCTTGTAAAGGGAAGTCCTCTAGTCAGACGCCGTTTTATAGATATGGAAATTGGCCAGGTTTCTCCCGTATACCTTCATGATATGAGCCAATATCATAAAATACTTCAACAAAGAAATCATTACTTAAAGCTTCTGCAGACCCGGAAACAAACGGATACGACGATGCTTGACGTGCTGACTGATCAATTTATTCAGTATGCAGCGAAAATTGTCGAAAGAAGATACGAGTTTCTTTTAAAGCTCCAGCAATGGGCAGAGCCGATTCATTCGGGGATCTCCAGAAATCTAGAAGTATTGAAAATCCAATATAAACCGTCGCTTGATGTATCAGAATCTATGGATTTGACGAAAATGATAGAAGTATACACAGAAAAATTTGATAAAATAAAAACAAGGGAGATTGAACGGGGTGTAACATTGGTAGGTCCTCATCGTGACGACCTGGTTTTTTTTGTGAATGACCGCGATGTCCAGACCTATGGTTCACAAGGACAACAGCGTACGACTGCCCTGTCTTTGAAACTTGCCGAAATTGAGCTGATCCATGAAGAGATCGGCGAGTATCCCATTTTATTATTGGATGATGTGTTATCGGAACTTGACGATTTCCGTCAATCCCATTTACTGAATACGATACAAGGGAAAGTGCAGACATTTGTGACGACACCCTCCGTTGATGGAATCGATCATCAAACCCTAAGAGAAGCGTCCACCTTTTATGTGAGTCAAGGAAGTATAAAAAAGGTTAAATGATGAGGTGAATGTATGTATCTCCATATTGGTGAAGACATTCTTGTGAAAACGGATGATGTCATAGCCATTTTAGATAAGAAACTTCTTCAGGCCTCTCCAATCATGAGTGAATTTTTGGAGAAAAAGTCTGATGTAACTTACCATTTAGCAAAAAACTCGGTTAAATCGATTGTAGTGACGGACAAACAGGTATATTATTCACCGCTTGCGTCGTCCACTTTGAAAAAGCGTTCACTGCAGTCATCGCTCTTAATCGATGATATAGATATTCTTTGAATTGTAGCTAAACGTTATAAATTCTCCTGAAAATTGATAAATGCCAAAAGAAAAGTGTAGGTGATTCGAATGACAATGGAACAAAAAGAAGTACAAGCTCAGGCATACGATGAGAATCAGATACAGGTTTTAGAAGGCTTAGAAGCAGTTCGTAAACGTCCGGGGATGTATATCGGCTCTACCTCTGCAAAAGGACTTCACCATCTTGTTTGGGAAATTGTCGATAATAGTATTGATGAAGCGCTAGCTGGTTTCTGTACGGAAATCAAAGTGACGATCGAAGAAGACAATAGCATAACGGTAGTCGATAATGGTCGGGGAATTCCAGTCGGCATCCATGAAAAAATGGGACGGCCAGCAGTTGAAGTGATCATGACAGTCCTTCATGCGGGCGGTAAATTTGGCGGCGGGGGCTACAAGGTTTCCGGTGGTCTGCATGGTGTTGGGGCTTCAGTAGTTAATGCCCTATCCACAGTATTGGAAGTTTATGTTCATCGTGAAGGAAAAGTCCATTATCAGCAATTTAACCGCGGTATCCCTAAAGAAGATTTGAAAATCATCGGGGAAACTGATCATACAGGAACGACTATACACTTCATTCCTGATGGTGAAATTTTCACTGAAACCCTGGAATATGATTTCGATACATTAGCCACACGAATCCGTGAGCTTGCATTCCTGAATAAAGGCTTAAAGCTGATCATTGAAGATAAACGTGGGGAAGAAGAGAAAATCAGGGATTTCCACTATGAGGGCGGCATTAAATCTTATGTTGAGCATTTGAACCGTTCTAAAGAGGTATTGCATGAGGAACCCATTTTCATGGAAGGCGAGAAAGATGGAATTTCCGTTGAATTGGCATTGCAATATAATGACAGCTATATCAGTAATGTCTTCTCCTTTGCCAATAATATCCACACCTATGAAGGTGGTACGCATGAGTCAGGATTCAAGACTGCCTTGACCCGTGTCATCAATGATTATGCACGGAAAAGTGGTCTCTTAAAAGAAGCGGATTCCAATTTTTCTGGTGAGGATGTGCGGGAAGGTTTAACGGCAATCATTTCGATTAAGCATCCTGATCCACAATTTGAAGGTCAGACGAAAACCAAACTCGGAAACTCTGAAGTAAGAACGGTTACTGATTCCATTCTTTCGGAAAGGCTTGATGCCTTCTTATATGAAAATCCTGCAGTGGCCCGGAAAATTGTAGATAAAGGGCAAATGGCAGCGAGAGCCCGTATGGCAGCGAAGAAAGCACGTGAGTTGACCCGAAGGAAAAGTGCTTTGGAAGTATCCAATCTTCCGGGGAAATTGGCGGATTGTTCTTCCAAGGACCCGGGTATCAGTGAATTGTACATCGTTGAAGGAAACTCGGCGGGAGGCTCGGCGAAACAAGGACGGGACCGCCATTTCCAAGCCATTTTACCGCTAAGGGGTAAAATCCTGAATGTTGAAAAGGCGCGATTGGACAGAATCCTGCATAATGAAGAAATAGGGACGATCATCACAGCACTCGGAACAGGAATTGGTGATGAATTCAATATTGAAAAAGCTAGATACCATAAGATTGTCATCATGACCGATGCCGATGTGGATGGTGCCCATATCAGGACACTGATGTTGACATTCTTCTACCGGTATATGCGAAAAATTATCGAGTATGGATATATATATATTGCTCAGCCGCCACTTTTCAAGATCCAACAAGGGAAAAAAGTAGATTATGCTTATAATGACCGCGAGCTTGATGAAATCATGGCGAGTTTGCCAAGTACTCCTAAGCCTAACCTGCAGCGTTATAAAGGGCTGGGGGAAATGAACCCAGAGCAATTGTGGGAAACGACCATGAACCCTGAAACGAGAACGTTGCTTCAAGTCAGTTTGAAAGATGCTGCCGAGGCAGATGAAACTTTCGAGATGTTGATGGGCGACAAGGTGGAACCGCGACGTAACTTCATTGAAGAAAATGCAATTTATGTAAAAAATCTTGATATCTGATTTTTGACAGGATGCTTTTTACATCCTGTTCTTTAAATAGTGCACGAACAGTTAAATTTTAGATGAGAGTATAAGCTTTTAATAGGAGGTTGGCTCCATGTCAGAAAATGAAAGATCAGGTGTTAAAGAAATAAATATAAGTACCGAGATGCGGACATCGTTTTTGGATTATGCGATGAGCGTTATCGTGTCGCGGGCTTTGCCTGATGTAAGGGACGGTTTGAAACCGGTACACCGAAGAATCCTTTATGCAATGAACGATCTTGGAATGACTTCGGATAAACCATTTAAGAAATCAGCCCGTATTGTCGGGGAAGTAATCGGTAAATATCACCCGCATGGTGATTCGGCTGTATATGAAACGATGGTACGGATGGCTCAACCTTTTAACTATCGCTATATGCTTGTAGATGGTCATGGGAATTTCGGTTCAGTCGATGGTGACCAAGCTGCCGCAATGAGGTATACAGAAGCGAGAATGTCAAAAATCTCGATGGAGCTACTCCGGGATTTAAATAAAGATACGGTCAATTTCCAGGATAACTACGATGGTTCGGAAAGAGAACCAGCGGTTATGCCTGCCCGTTTCCCGAACTTGTTAGTGAATGGTTCATCAGGTATAGCGGTAGGGATGGCAACCAATATTCCACCACATCAATTAGGTGAAGTAATTGACGGCGTACTGGCTTTAAGCAAGAATCCCGAAATTACAATTCCTGAGTTGATGGAATATATTCCTGGTCCGGACTTTCCGACAGCAGGTTTGATTTTAGGGAGAAGTGGAATCAGAAAGGCCTATGAAACTGGAAAAGGGTCAATCATTCAACGTGCGAAAGTCGAGATTGAAGAGAAACCCAATGGTAAACAAGTAATCCTTGTTAAGGAAATCCCTTATCAAGTGAATAAAGCAAGATTGATTGAAAAAATTGCCGAACTTGCTCGAGATAAGAAAATCGAAGGCATTACCGACTTACGGGATGAATCGGATCGCAATGGCATGCGGATTGTCATGGAGCTTCGAAAGGATGTTAATGCAAATGTCCTTTTAAACAACCTCTATAAGCATACCGCGATGCAGACCACCTTCGGAATCAATCTGCTCGCTTTGGTGGACGGTCAGCCTAAAGTGCTTAATTTAAAACAATGCCTGCGCTACTACTTGGAGCATCAGCAGGTAGTCATACGGCGCAGGACTGAATTTGATTTACGGAAAGCGGAAGCGCGCGCACATATTTTAGAAGGTTTGCGCATTGCACTTGATAATTTGGACGCAGTCATTACTTTGATCCGCAGTTCCCAAACGACGGACATTGCCCGTGAAGGCTTAATGACACAATTCTCACTTTCCGAAAAACAGGCGCAAGCTATCCTGGATATGCGTTTACAACGCTTGACAGGTCTGGAACGTGAAAAAATTGAAGATGAATATCAGGCATTAATGGCTATAATTGCAGAATATAAAGCAATTCTTGCTGATGAGGAAAAGGTTCTTGAAATTATCCGTGAAGAGCTTCTTGAAATTAAAGAGCGCTTTGATGATAAACGGAGAACTGAAATCACACTGGCCGGCTTTGAAAGCCTGGAAGATGAAGATTTAATCCCAGAGGAAAATATAATCGTGACA
Source organism: Peribacillus sp. NPDC058002 (assembly GCF_042886655.1). NCBI lineage: Bacteria > Bacillati > Bacillota > Bacilli > Caryophanales > Bacillaceae > Peribacillus > Peribacillus sp. NPDC058002. The sequence goes on from NZ_JBHVQU010000036.1 coordinate 32,334, forward strand.
CTTACGCATAACGGTTATATTAAACGCTTGCCTGCAACCACATACCGCAGTCAAAAACGCGGGGGGCGCGGAATACAGGGTATGGGAACGAATACAGATGACTTTGTCGGTCACTTGTTAACCACATCGACTCATGACACTCTATTATTCTTCACCAACAAAGGTAAAGTCTATCGTTCCAAAGGATATGAAATACCTGAATTTGGTAGGACGGCAAAAGGATTGCCGCTTATCAACTTGTTGGAAGTCGACAAGGGCGAGTGGGTCAACGCAATCATACCTGTGAAGGAATTTGCTGACGATTGGTATTTATTCTTCACGACCAGACATGGGGTATCTAAGCGTACACCTTTGTCTTCTTTTGCAAATATCCGTAATAATGGTTTAATTGCCCTAGGTTTACGTGAAGATGATGAATTAATTTCTGTCCGTCTTACGAATGGAGAGAAACAGATCATAATTGGAACGAAGTCCGGGATGATGATTCGTTTCCCTGAGACGGATGTACGGACAATGGGGCGTACTGCAGCGGGAGTGAAAGGGATTTCCTTAGGGACGAATGATGAAGTTGTCGGAATGGAAATTCTTGAAGATGATGAAGAAGTCCTGATCGTTACGAAAAACGGTTATGGAAAACGGACCTCAGCGGAAGAATACCGTATTCAAAGCCGTGGAGGAAAAGGAATAAAAACATGTAATGTCACTGAGAAGAATGGTGAACTTATAGCCGTGAAAACAGTTACGGGTGTAGATGAAGATTTGATGCTTATTACAGCAGCTGGTGTATTGATCCGAATGGAAGTCGAAGGCATTTCTAAAACGGGCCGTAATACTCAGGGTGTTAAGCTCATCCGACTCGAATCCGCTGATAATGAATATGTTTCGACGGTAGCCATCGTAGGAAGAGAAGAAGAAGAAGAAGAAAAAGACATGGAAATAGAAACGGTCACGACTCCAGATTCTGATTCTGAACCTGCTGTAAGTGAAGAAAATGAAAAAACTGAAAAAGATACGGAAGAATAAACTTTTCACAAAAAAGATCCAGGCAATTAAGCTTGGTCTTTTTTTGTGTGCTAGATGAACTTTAACCTGATTTTATGAGTGTTCGGATTTGAGTAAAAAGACTTATTATATTAAGGGGATTCAAAACAAAAATGCTAATAAATTGAATTTATTTAGGTATTTAATCATAAAAAAGATAGTTTCTACCATGTTTTTCAAGTAGAATGATACTCACCAATATTACCGAGGTGAAACATTTTGCTAGTGAAAACTCGCTATTTAATCGAAGGCTGCATTCTGTCAAAAGAGATTAGAGGTCTTTCGAACAGACCCATAATGTATGAAAAAACAATATTGACCCGGCAATTAATCGAAGCTTTGCAAGCCTTTCTAATAACAGAGGTAAGCGTTGAAAAGACTTTGATTGATGGAAAGAGATTTCTGCCGAAGGAAGTAATGGATCCAGAATGGGATGAAACGGAAGAGTCATCGGGTTTTACGGATTTTTATCTTAAGTCAGTACAAACCTATAAACGATTATTTAAAAATTGGCAAGCGGGCAGTAAAGTCGAGGTGGCCATGATTCGTTTAATCATGATTCCCCTTATGGACAAGGCTTTAGAGGAACCAGGAAACATTTTGAAGCTGCACCACTATTGCAATAAAGAAGACTATGTATATCATCATGC